>JAJCYN010000411.1 GCA_029262915.1 Flavobacteriales bacterium | reverse complement strand
CTCTTCCATTTTACTTTTCCTTCTGCATCAACTTGTTTCTCTAACACTTCGTATTTATCTCCACCTTCTAAACCTTCTTTCAAGCCAATTTTGGCTCCTAATGGATCAGCACTAAATAATGGGGTTTTGGTTCTAAATGATTCAAATTTTCGTTGTAATTTATTATATACAGAATTAATAGATTTAAGGGTAGCATTTTTAATAATCATATCTTCATCCTCCGCATTCTTACCCGCTCCTGTAATTAATGCTTGAGCTCTTTGAAATCCAAGTAATTTCAATTCAAAAAGGTTTGTATTATCAAAAGCTTCTTTTTTTACAGGATCTAGACTCGATTCATCCATCCATAAGTCTTGATAAAATACTGCTGACATAGAATCTGTCCATTGTAATTGATATAAATAAGCAGTTGTCCATACAGAATAGCCATCTTTGGTTTTCTCGTAAACCTTATCTGCGAGTTTCTCTGCTAAAACTCTCCCCATTGCCCCTTCTTCTTGATCCTCAACTAGTGCATAGGCTGTTTCTTTAACAGCTTTTGCCGTTTCTTCATTACTCACAAATTTAGAGTAATTAACTACTACAAATGTGTTTGGAATAAGTTCCTCTCCTGCATCAGCTAACATAGCAGTTCCTCGTTCAGTACTAGAAGCAACAGCTGCATCTTGAGCAGAAGCATCATAGGAGCCTCTTTCCCCAATTAAGCTCATGTCAAATCCTCCACTTCCACTCCTGTTAAACCATTTTGCAATAATTTTATTTGCAATTCTATTTTCAGCAAAATACTTGTTGATAGAATAACTATAATTTACTCGCTTCTTTTTCTTCTCTCCTTCTGCAACTGGTGGTTCCACATAATATTTAGCTATGTCAAAAGATTTATCCCCTGTGGTGTGATTGTTATATTTATCTGGGAACTCGGCCTCGTTAAATGTCTTTAGTATTAAATCTTTTTTTGGAAGTTTTTGATCCTCTATAATCATTGTATGAAGAGAACTCCTTCTATATTTAATAACTGTAGTTTTTCCAGATTTTGCAATTTTTCCAGAATCTTTTTTCTCTTTAACCTTTTTCTCTTTTTTCTTATCTGTAGCCTTTTCTTCCGTGGCTTCAGTGTCTTGTGCTATCGCCACATTTGATTGAATTCCTAAAAAAAATAGGAGAACTAGAGTAACTTTTAATATATTCCTTACTCCAGCAAATTTTATATCTATATTCATTAATGCCTTGTTTTATTATTAATGGTATTGATAAAAGGAAGGTAGTTGAATTCAACTACCTTCCTTTATACTTATCTAATTTTATTTTTTAGCGTCTTGTGCTTTAATTTGGTCCAATTGACCAGGTATAGCCTTTTTAGTCGCATTTAAAGCTTTTGTAGCTTTATTAACAGCTCCGACAGCCTTTAGCGAATCTCCTTTCGGTGTAATAGTCTTGGCACCTTTTAGCACATCTGCAGACTTACCTAATAGTCCAGTAATTTCTTTCATTTGGCTGTCTAAGTCAGCTTTAATTTTTCCAGCATCATCAACATTACCTTTAGCATCAGCTAATTTTTTAGTAAGTGCTTGATTTTTAGCATATACATCAAAAGATGAAGTCACAAATGCATCCGTAGAAGCGTGCCCAACTTTCTCTGGTCTTTTTAATTCTTTTACTTTCTTTTCTTTCTTTTTCTTTTATTTTTTCTGATCAAAAGAATCAACATAAACTCCTGCCATTAATAATGCAACTAATAATACTTTCGTTGCCATTCCTAAATTTTTAGTAATTGTTCTCATGATTTTTTTTTAATTGATTAATATGATTTTTAGTTAGTTAACAAATATAGAATAAAAAGTGAGATATAAATATGATATTGAAAATATCTAAAAAATTAACACATCATTAACACTACAAATAAATATTTCGTTGTAATTTTCTATACAAACTAGTTTAAGAAACTATGGAATTACGACAAAGAAGTCATCTACAGTAGTAAAAACCATTTATCACATTTAGTTAAAAAGCAATCTTATTTTTAATTAAATTTGTTTACTAAACGATCATACCATGAGAAGATTAAAAAAAATATTAGCATTATTACTTATTATAAATAGTCAAGTTGGCTTTTCACAATATGTACAAAGTGATGCAAGCAAAAAATTTGATGCCTTACTACAATATGTAAATTACGCCTATGTTGACTCTACAAATGATAATGAATTGGTTGAAAATGCTATTGTTGCTGTTCTCAAAGAACTAGACCCACATTCAGTATATATTCCAAAAAAAGAGTTGAAGAAAATGAATGAACCTTTGGTTGGAAATTTTGAAGGCATTGGTATTCAATTTAATATTTTACACGATACGTTAATGGTTGTTTCTCCTATTTCTGGAGGACCATCAGAAAAAGTAGGTTTAAGAGCTGGAGACAAAATTATTGAAGTAAATGGAGAAAGCATAGCTGGAATTGGTTTACAAAATAGTGATGTTCAAAAAAAACTAAGAGGAAAAAAAGGAACTAAAGTAAATGTAGGAATCAAAAGAAGAAGCATTAAAGAAATATTAAGCTTTACTATTACGAGAGATAAAATTCCTATTTTTAGTGTAGATGCCTCTTATATGGCTACTCCGGAAATAGGATATATAAAGGTTAATCGGTTTGCTAAAAATACCATTACAGAATTTAGAGAAGGATTAGCAAGACTTCAAGCTCAAAATATGGAACACCTTATTATTGATTTAAGAGGCAATGGTGGAGGATATCTTAAAACGGCCATTCAATTAGCTGATGAAGTATTAGACGA
>JAJCYN010000410.1 GCA_029262915.1 Flavobacteriales bacterium | reverse complement strand
CCATCTATTGGAGTTCTACCAGCTCCAGAACTAATGTTAAGTACCATTTTTTCAATCTCTGAATTGGAATAAGAGGCAAGGAAATTATTTGTTAATATGGTTGGTGCAATTAAATTAAGGTTATAACAGTCTATTATTTGGTGATTATCAATATTTCCAATATGTTTCACATCACCAACTATCCCTGCATTATTAATCAATACAATTTTATCGGTGTTATCTAATGCTGGAAATTGATAAGCTTCAGCCTCATCCAATTTACTTAAATCAATACTGGTATGAATATATCTTTCATGTTGAATTGAGCTACTTCTTGCAATGCCATAAACTATATTATTTTCATCCTCTAATAAAAGTTCTGTCAATGATTTACCCAAGCCTTTGCTCGATCCTGTGATAAAAAAATAATCCATACTTAATATATTTAGCTTAATGCTTTTTCTAAATCAGCAATTAAATCATCTACATCTTCTACTCCAACACTCAATCTAATTAAAGAATCAACAACACCTGTTCTCTCTCTATCTTCTTTTGGTATTGCCGCGTGAGTCATAGTTGCTGGATGTCCAATTAAAGATTCCACCCCCCCTAATGATTCCGCTAAAGCAAAAATATCTACTTTCTTTACCACCTCTAATGCATCATCCAATTTATTTCCAACTAACGTAAATGACACCATTCCTCCAAAATCTCGCATTTGTCTTTTTGCTATATCGTGGTTAGGATGATCTTCAAAACCTGGCCAATATACTTTATCAATTTTTGGATGTTTTTTTAAAAAATTAGCAATTGCTTTCCCATTTTCACAATGTCTTTCCACTCTCAAATGCAACGTTTTTATTCCCCTCAACACCAAAAACGAATCTTGTGGTCCACAAACTCCTCCACTGCTATTTTGTATTCTATAAATTTCTTCAGCCAATTGCTCATCATTACATATTAGTGCTCCCATTACTACATCAGAATGACCTCCTAAATATTTAGTAACCGAATGCATCACCACATCAGCACCTAAATCTAAAGGGTTTTGTAAATATGGTGTAGCAAAAGTATTGTCCACTGCTAACAAGCAATTATTTGTTTTAGCTATTTTACTTACCGCTTCAATATCAATAATATTCATCATTGGATTAGTTGGAGTTTCTACCCAAATTAATTTTGTATTACTGTTAATTTTAGCTTCAATTACAGACATATCTTCCATTGGTACAAAATGAAATTTAATACCATATTTCTCAAAAATAGTAGTAAAAATACGGTAAGATCCTCCATATAAATCATCAGTAGAAATAACTTCATCACCAGGATTGAGTGTTTTAATTAAACAATCCATCGCTGCTAAACCAGAACCAAAACAAGCTCCAAATTCCCCATTTTCTATTGCTGCTATATTTTTCTCTAAAGCATGTCTTGTTGGATTTAATGTTCTAGAATATTCATATCCTTTATGGTTTCCAACACCTGCCTGTACATAGGTTGATGTTTGATAAATAGGAGTCATAATTGCTCCTGTAGCTGAATCGTATTCCAAACCAGCATGTATCGCTTTCGTTCCAAATTTCATCTTTTTGTTGTTTTGCATAGCATTATCTTTTTTTGAAGTGCAAATATATATATTCTCATTGTCGATTTATTCGTTAGTACAACTAAAATTTTATTTGCTCAATCCTTTTGTTTTTAGTATGTTTGTTCTCCTTTTTAATCCTTTAAAAGGAGATTATTTTAACTAACACAACTAATTAACAAGAATATTATGAAGCAAAAATATTTTCCAGTTTATTTGTTTTTTATTATTTTTTTTTCTTGCTTAACTTTACAAGCACAGGAGATTGCTAAAGTTAGAACTACCAAATATATTTTTAATCTTAATACCATCAAACATCAAGAACAAGTTGATGCTGTTTCGTTACAGACTAAAAAAATTAAAAATGTTACGAAGTGTAAATTGGATTGGTTAAATTATAAGATGGAAGTTACTGTTAAGGAAGGTGGTGATTTTGGTTCTTTTCCTATGGAAAAACTAAAAACCATTTTAATTGATAACAAGGTTGCTTTAAAAAACTTTACTAAAAAAACGGTTCCTGAATGATAAGATTTTTACTCTCTTTATTCTTTTTAGCAAGTGCTGCATTATTGTTTTCTCAAAATGATAATTGCTCTGGAGCTATTGCAATAGCCCCAACATTAACAAACTGTTCGTTTATTGCTGGAACTTCTGCTAACACCACTCAATCATTACCATCCTGTTCTGGAGGAGGTATTGCAGATGATGATGTATGGTATTCTTTTGTTGCAAATAGTACCAATATGACCATTACTGTTGACCCAACTGTGGGCTATGATGCTGTTATAGAATTATTTTCCGGCAACTGTGGAACATTAACTTCAATACAATGCCAGGATGTTAATGGATTAAATGGAGATGAAGTTTTAGTAAATACCAGTTTAATTAACGGAAATACTTATTTTTTTAGAGTATTTCATTATGGAGTTGGTTCAGGAACATCTACGTTTAATTTATGTGTTTTTGGGTTAGCTCCTTCTACAAACAATACAGCTTGTAACGCTTTACCTTTACCTCTTGTAGACCCTTCTTGTAATTTTGATACTTATACTAATTTAGGGTCAGCAGGATCACCTGTTCCAACTCCTTCTGTTTGTGGGGGATCTTCTCCTTTTCAGGGAGGGTATTTAGGTGGTGATGTTTGGTTTTCTGTAATAGTTCCTCCAAGTGGAGAATTAGACATTCACACATTGTCCATTGATTTTGCGGATGGAGCTATGGCACTTTATGCTGGTCCTTGTGCAGCTCCAACTTTAGTAGAATGTGACGATGATGGTGATCCTGGAGATGGAATTTTAATGCCTCATATTTATAATACAGGATTAACTCCTGGTGCAACAATGTACATCAGAGTTTGGGAGTTTAATAATGATGCTAACGGGCAATTTGGAATTTGTGTTTCAACACCTGATAATGACGATTGTGCCACGGCACAACAAATTTGTGATTTAAATGGTTATGGAGGTATAACAAGTAGTGCTTACACTATTGATGTTCCTAGTAATATGTGTGGAATAGGT
>JAJCYN010000409.1 GCA_029262915.1 Flavobacteriales bacterium | reverse complement strand
AACTTCTTCCAAAAGAGGCCAATACTAAATCGTTTTCTCTTTTTTGAATTTCCATATCCCTAATAGCTACAGTTGGCAGTCCAGCTTTCAGCTGAGTCCAATGTTTACCACCATTTAGCGTTACAAAAACGCCAAATTCTGTACCAGCAAATAATATATTTGGGTTAACATGATCCTGTTCAATACAATAAATGGAACCTCTTTCTGGTAAATTTCCTGCAATTGATGTCCACGATTTTCCTTTATCAGTACTTTTTAATAGGTAGGGTTTAAAATCTCCTTTTTTATGGTTGTTAAATGCCGCAAAAACAGTATTGGCATTATGTTTAGATGCTTTTAACATATTTACGTAAGTCATTGCAGGTACTCCTGGAAAACCAATGTATTTAGCCCAGCTTTCTCCATTATTTTCAGAAACCTGAATCAAACCATCATCTGTACCAACGTAAAGCAAGCCCTCTTGTTTTGGAGATTCGTCTAACGCTACAATGTTTCCAAAAATAGTAGTTGATCTGTTTTTCATAACAGCATCGATACTCCAAACTTTGTTCATTACTTTCAGTTTGTTCCTATCTAAGTTTCGAGTTAAATCGTCACTTATTTCGGTCCAAGTATTTCCTCTGTCATCACTTTTAAATAATTTTTGAGCCGCAAAATATAGTCGTTTGTTGTTGTGTGGACTAATTAATAAAGGAGCATCCCAATTCCATCTCAAACCAACATCACCTTTTTTAGGATAAGGTTTAATTCCTATTTTTTCTCCACTTTTTTTATCATACCGTACTAACCATCCATATTGAGATTGAGCATAAACAATGTTTGGGTCTATTGGATCAATTTGAGATTCAAATCCATCGCCACCATTAGTTATGTACCAGTCAGAATTTACAATTCCTGCATTGTTAGTTGTTCGTGAAGGGCCTCCTTGACTATTGTTATCTTGTGTCCCTCCATAAATGTTGTAAAAAGGATAATCATTGTCTAACGCTACTTTGTAATATTGTGTGAGTGGTAAGTTGGCTTTATATTGCCAGTTAGCTGCGTGATCCCAAGTTTCGTACATTCCTCCATCACAACCAACAACCCAATGTTTAGTGTTGGTAGGGTCAATCCACATGCAATGATTATCCACATGTTTGCTTTTTTCTCCTGTAGGTTTAAAGGTTTTACCACCATCTTCTGTATGGTTTAACCAAGTGTTTAAAGAAAATACTTTGTCCTCATCAATAGGGTCACAAACGATTTCCTGATAATAATTTCCACTTGTAGCGTAACTACTTCTTTTCTCCCAGCTAGCACCTCTATTAGTACTTCTAAAAAAACCACCTTTGCCTTGCGATGCTTCTACAATGGCATAAATGTATTCTGGATTAGCTGGAGAAATAGCTAATCCAATTCTTCCTATATCAACTTTTGGTAAACCACTATTTACTTTAGTCCAAGTTAACCCACCATCAGTTGTTTTGTGGATGCCAGATTCTGGTCCACCACCTAAATAAGTAAAAACATGCCTTCTTCTCTGGTGAGCCGCAGCATATATTACTTTTGGATTTCTAGGGTCCATTACAATTTCTGAAATACCGGTATCATCACTAATGTGTAAAATTCTTTTCCAGGTTTTTCCTCCATCTTTAGTTATATAAACTCCTCTCTCTCCACCTTCCTTCCATAATGGACCATAAGCTGCTACATAAACTATATTTGAGTTTTTTGGATGGACAATAATATTACCAATATGTTCGGATGTTTTTAACCCCATATTTTTCCAACTTTTACCCCCGTCATCAGATCTGTAAACGCCATCACCATAAGCTACACTTCGTTGATTATTGTTTTCTCCAGTTCCTACCCAAATGGTATTACTGTTGTTTGGATCAATGGTTACACAACCAATAGAGTAAGAGCCTTGTCCATCAAAAATTGGTGTATAAGTATTACCTGAATTGTTTGTTTTCCATACTCCACCAGAAGCTACAGCCAAGTAGTATTGTGAAGTGTTATTAGGGTTTACGGCTATATCCGCAATTCTACCAGAAGTAAAAGCAGGTCCCACACTTCTAAATTTTAAAGCATTAAATAGACTTGAATTGTATTGGCTTTTTGCTGTTGATTTTTTCTTTTTTTGTGCGTTAACACATATTGCTAAAGCTAGTGTTAATGTAATGATGATTATTTTTTTCATAGGTTTTCTTTTTAGTCTTGATGTTTTGTATATCTATTTGTCGATAAAATTAGCTACATCACTTTTTTCAATAGGATATGCGTTAAATGTTCCCATCGCTTTTGCGACTACTTCATTGTTTTGATTGTAAATTTCACCGGAAGAATGAATAATTCGTTGCCCAATATTATCGACTTTTCCTTTTCCTAATAAAATATCTCCTAAATTAACAGGTTTAAAGTAGTTGATTTTGTATTCTACGGTACTAACTAACCTCCCTTCTGAAGCTACTAAGCTTAACGCTGCTACACCGATTACTCCATCCATCATTGCAGCAATCATTCCACCATGTAGGTTTTAGGTGTGGCTAAATGTTTTGATAAGACTTCCATTTCATAAGTAATTACTCCTGGTTCGACAATGGTTAGTTTCATACCATTCTCTTTACCAAATTGGTTAACTTTACTATATATTTCTAATAGTTTTTCCATTTTATTACTTATTCAATAAAGGAAGAAAAATCAAAAATAAAGGGCATTTCCCATAAAACATAACCGTTCATCATTTTTTGTACTAGATTTTTATAGTTGGCTAACAGACCCAGCACCGCTAATGTCTTTCTTTATTTTAGGATTGCCCTTGTACTTTACACTTCCTGCTCCAGAAACGTTAACGTTAAGTGTTTTTTTAGCATAAACAACTGCACTTCCTGCTCCAGAAATATCTATGGTTGTATTTCGTGTTTTTAATTTTTTTGCATCTAATTCACCCGCACCAGAAATTTCAATTTCAAAATTTTTAGCAGTTCCAGAAAGTGTTGTTTCACTTGCTCCACTCATCTCCATATCTAAGTTTTCAACTTCTACATCAAGATCAATATCAGCAGCCCCACTTACATCAATTTCTAAGCTTGTACTTTTATAAGTCCCTTTGTTACTTAATTCTATTGCTCCAGAAACATCAATATCATCTACATCAACTACTGTGATGTAAAGTTTTAATGATGTCGTGTTTCCAATGGCTTTTTTACTCGAAATGTAAAGTGTATTTTTTTTGATTTCAGTTTCGATGTATTCTAATAAATTTTCATCTACCTCTAATTCTAATCGTTCTTCATTACCCTGATTTATTAGTACTTCATAAGCACCAGAGATATCAATTTTATTAAAAGAAGAGACTGTTCTTTGTTTTTTAACTACTTCACCATTGCCATCAATTGTATTGATACAAGAATTAAATGCTAAAGCTATAACT
>JAJCYN010000408.1 GCA_029262915.1 Flavobacteriales bacterium | reverse complement strand
TTTTATGGCTGTCGCTCCAGTTGCTAAGTCAATTTGCTGAAACCAGATGTTCAAGAAATTGTTTCGAGTATCTCCCCAAACAGCATAAACAGTATCATTAATCATTTGTACACTCATAAAATCATTTCCACTATTTGATAAAACACTGTTGTATGAGATACTCGAATCGCTAATCATAAAATTAGCTGAAAAATTAGTGGAATCTTTCCAGCGTATAGCTCCGTAAATTTCTGAACTAACCGTATAGGTAGAATCAGTAGCATTTCTCCTATCACGCCAAGTAACAATTACATCGCCATCATTGTCAAAATCTGCCCATATTAAATCTTGCATTCTATTGTTGGCAAGTAGATCATCATTTACTCTAACAGGAATTGTCCAATTTACACCAGCATTTAAACTTTCAGTAATGTACACATCTATATCACCATTATCAAAGTTGGGATAAGCTAGTAAAATATGGTTAGAGTCAGCTGGATTCGATATTATCTTGTACCCTTTTTTTGGCAAAGTATCAGCATTTGTGGTGTTTATTGGTAATGCAGTATTGTAGTTAAATGAATTACCAGCATTACCTGAAGAAGCCAAAATATATTGTGCAGGAGGAGTTTGTGTAAAAACTAAGCTGGGATAAATAGCATGGAAAGTTCCATTACTTGATACACAATTTGTTGGCATTGGCTGTGGAATGAAAGTTCCTGATAACCAATTAGCTGTGTCCAAATATTTCCAGGGCTGAAAAGAAGCCCCGCCATCTATAGAACGAATAAAATAGGGGTTATAAGGTGGAGTTACTGGTCCAAATATAGCTGGATTCATAGTAGTTATATAAATATTCCCATCATTTACCCCTCCAGAGTTGTCAATAGACATCCATGGCCTATCGACAGGAAGTTGGGTGCCATCATCGTTAACATTAATTACTTCTACAGGTGTGTTCCAAGTAATACCACCATTTACTGATTTCGTAACATAAACAGCTCCTGCAATTGGAGAGACCGTATAATCTATAAAACATAGATAAACATCCCCATTGTTGTTAAAAGCTAGAGAAGGATCCGCAGACTGATTACCACTTACAACATGAGAAATATCTACTCTTGGACTCCAGTTTTGTCCAGCATTAAAACTGACTCTTGTTTTAATTACGAGAATATTACCCAATTTAAAACCCATCCAGGCAACTACTATATGTTGCGAATTATTTGGATTAACGGCAATGTAAGGTTCTCCATCAAAAACAACTCCGTTTGAGAGGTTTTGATTTTGAGAATTAGCTAAAAAAGTAATAAGTAAGAATGGTATAATCAATAAATATTTTATCATTGTTTAATTATTTTATTGGTAATAGTGCCTTTATTATTAGAGAATTTAATGAGATAAATACCATCACTATAATTACTGATGCTTATCTTATTAAGTTGTTGGTTAACCTTTTTACTGTAAATACTTTTTCCAAGCAAATCAACAATCTCAATTGCTGCATTTTGCAGCTCATTATACCCTAAATCAATGGTTATTTCGTTTTCAGTAGGGTTAGGGTAAATAGTGAAGTTTTTTATCTGATTTTCTTGAACTCCTACAGGTTCAGTTCCTTCATACACCCAAATGTTATCAACGAATAAATTATTACCGCTTTTGTTATAGGTCTCAAATTTTAAAATAACATCATTGTTGGCATAAGAGGTTATGTCAACATATTCTTTTCTCCAATGGCTTGGATATATTGGTGTAAAATTAGAAGTAGTTGTATCATTTGTTTCTAAAGCTATTCCTCCTTTTTTATATATCTCTGTATAACTATTTCCGCAATCGGTCGAAAGGTAAATACTCAGTGTATCATCAAAAACTAGAAACCTTTGATAGGAAAGATCAAACCTTAAAAAAAGAGAATCTTGATTAGGTAAAGAAATTTTTTCAGATAATAGTTCATCTAATTGAGATGATCCATTATAATCATAAAGCTGCATAGTTGAAGAATGAAAACTATTTGGCAATCCAGCGGTTTCTGTTGTGTCCCAAGTTGTTTCTCCATCAGGATTATTTATAATCCAATCAGAACTATCTAATCGCATATTCTCAAAATCTTCAAAATAAGGTAAAGCTCCTACTGTATTTCTAATATTAAAACGAAACACTTTTTGATTATTGATATAATCGCATTCAATTTTTGTAGTATCAATTGTTACATTAATAATTAATTCGTAGTCTCCAAACCCCAAAGCAGTAATGGAAGGTAAAAAAATAGTACTGGTATCACCAGAATTTAAGATTCCTGTCCAGTTGAAAATAGTTGAAGCTTCATTATTTAATCGATAGGTAATCGTAGCAGCAGTAATGGAACTGTCTCCCTTGTTCTCTAAGATAAACTGAGGACTAATAGTTTGCGTACAGCGCATAATTTTTGATGGGCTAGTAATATTCTGCACACGGATATCATAATTAAATTGAGTTGGAGGAGTTGGGGTATTTGATAATGCTAACTCATTAAAAGCAGCTAAAGCATCTATCATTCCTCTTCCGTAAACATTATCTTCTCCAGCAACACCCAAATCAATAGCAGTATTATAAAGTGCTAATAAAATTTCTTCTCCACTAACGGTTGGAAAAGCTTCTTTTAACAATAAAACAGCACCTGTTGCATGTGGTCCAGCCATTGATGTTCCGTCAAATGATGCATAATTATTAAATCCAACACTAGATCTTACATTTAATCCTGGAGCTACTACTTCAGGCTTTATCTGAAGAGATCCTGTTAATGGACAGGCTGTTGGTCCATTACTTGAAAAGATAGTGATGGGGAAAGTTGGGTCTGCACCATCAATTGCTCCAACAGTAAAGGTGTTAACCAATCCAGTACTTACATATTGTGGTTGTCCTATGGTTGTGTCAGCAGGACCACTGTTTCCTGCAGAAAATACATTGGCAATTCCAGCAGCTTCAAGGGCATCGAACATTTGTGTAACATAACCAGAACAGATAGATGTATCCTGACTATTTCCACTAATCCCCCAAGAATTATTAATAGCATCAGGAATATCATCAGTAGTAGTAGTATCACCATCAGGATTTAAAGCAAATTGAAAAACATTAATATAAACTGGGAGAGGTTTTATTGCAGCAATGGTAGTTACAATTGGATCAGCAACCATAAAGTAGGCGTTAAATGCTACTCCAATAGTATCATTTGTCGCTCGATCTAACCCAAGCACTGTTCCAGCTGTATGTGTCCCATGTGTTCCATTTTTATCTACAGGAGTAGGAGAGTCAATTCCATGCCAAGCTTGGTCAATGGGTTGATAATTTCCTAACCAATTGTCTGAAATTGCGGGATGCTGAGGCCAAACTCCTGTATCTATACTAAAATACCTTCTTCCTTTGCCAGT
>JAJCYN010000407.1 GCA_029262915.1 Flavobacteriales bacterium | reverse complement strand
ATTACCAGGAGCTATCCTTTGTTTTTGGCTAATGTTTAAAATGGATTTCGCTTATGCTGCTGCTTCTACGGTTATAATGGTATTAGTTTATTTTTGGGTAAATAATATTAATAAGGATAAACAAGGACTTCAAAAACTGTTTAAAGGAGTACTATTTCAATTAAGCAGGCAGTTTCAAATCTTTCTTCAGAAAAGGGATACTGACGAAATTGAAGCGGAATGGAGACCGTTTATTATTTCTGTTTCTCAAGATTCTTTTAAAAGACAATCCGCTTTTAACTTATTAAGATGGTTATCCCATAAATACGGGTTCGGGACTTATATACATTTTATTGATGGTTTCTTATCTAAGGAGACTTACGAAGAATCCCAAAATGTAATGACTCGTTTATTAGCTCAAAACGAAGGCTTGAAGAGTAAAGTTTATATGGATACCATAATCAGCCCTTCCTATACTTCTGCAATAGCCCAAGTTATTCAACTTTCTGGTGTTAGTGGAAAAGGTAATAATATGATATTGTTTGAATTTACTAACGAAGAAAAGGAGAGTTTAAATGATGCCATTCAAAATTATCAATTGTTAAGAGCTACTGAATTTGACGTTTGTATATTAAGATCTACTATTAAAGGTTTTGGGTTTAAAAAGAACATCCACATATGGATAAGACCAATAGATTTTGAAAATGCCAATTTGATGATTTTATTGAGTTATATAATGTTAGGACATCCTGAATGGAGGCATGGAGTAATTAATATATTCTCTACCTATCCTCCTACTGAAAAAATAGAAACAGAAACCAAATTGACTGAATTAATTAAAGAAGGAAGATTACCTATTTCGCCTACTAACATTCAATTAATACCTCAACTTAAAGAAGAAAAAGTTGACATTATCATTAATAAAAAATCTGCTGATGCAGATTTAACCATTGTTGGCTACAACAGTGAGCAGATTGAAGAAGAAAGTGATATTATATTTAGTAAATATCCTGATATCGGTAACATTCTTTTCGTAAGTGCTTTCAAAGAAAAAACAATTGAATAATCATTTGTCTAACAGTTGACGCTCTAACTTGTAGTTCTTTATTAATATTACGGTAACAATGAAAAAATTTATTCATCATATAATTATTATTCTTTTAATTTTAGGCTTATGGAACTGTCAGCCTGTATTAAAAGCACCTGCAGCAACAATTTATAGTGCTGCATTACCCACTCCCGAAATTGACTCTACTAACATTGATAAATACCCAATGGCAGATTTTAATTTAAAAGTCTCCGATTTAAATGGAAAACCTATCATTATGGAAGACTATAGAGGTAAAGTTATCTTTCTTAATTTTTGGGCTACTTGGTGCATGCCTTGTGTGGCTGAATTACCTAGTATAGATAAACTATACAATGAATTTAAAGACGATAACATCGTTTTTTTATTGATCTCTAATGAAAAATCGGAAAAAGTGAAAAGCTATAAAACAAGAAAAGGATACGATGTGCCATTTGTAATACAAGACAGTACAAGCAAAATCCCAAGAATGTATTACTCACGAAGTATACCAACTACCTTTTTAATTAATAAGGAAGGAAAAGTTGTTAAAGCAAGTAGTGGAGCTGAAGATTGGGATGACAAAGAATTTGTTGAAACTCTAAAAAAGATGTTGTAATCATTTGTTACCCTAAATTTAATCGGTAAATTCGTTCGTTTATTCAATCCTGTTATGGATAAACATATATTTTATTCCCTTATGGGTATTATTCTTTTATTTTCTTGTAAAAATAAGAATGAGGTTGCAACAAATGATGGAGTTATTTCACAGGATTATATTACAGATAGTTTTAGCACCCAAAAACCATTAAACGAAAATGTTGATACTCTTTTGTTAAACAAGCTAAAGAATCAAGATTCTTTAGTGAAACAAAAACCTATTCCCTATTTTTCAGATCGAGTAAGTGGAAAAACATATTATTTTGTAGTTTACAACACAACCATATCAAATAAAACTGGTAAGAACTTATTACAGGTATTGGAAGAAAAAAAAATTACATCAAAAATTAATATTAACGAATTGTACAACTACTACCCCAGCCTAGAAAATCCAGAAGAATTTCAAGGAAAAGGATTACCTCAATTAACTCATTTTGAAATACGCTTAGGTGTCAAACAAATGAAAGATGTAAAAAAAATTCAAGAACTTTATCCTAATACCTCTGTAATAAAAGACACGGAAGGCTATGGTCCAGCAGGAAAAGGTAGCTTGATGATCGATTTTTCTGATTCTTTTGAAGAACATGAAATTAAAAAAATTATAAATTCACTAACAGAAAAAAATTACCTTAAAAAAGATAACTACACTCTTTCAAATATTGATTCATATCTTTTTTTAGGAAGTTTTCTAAAGGAAGATCAAGCTGTTAAGCTGAAAAATAAGTTCAATCAACTCACCATTTCTGTAAAGTTATTGGAGCTTAAATACATCCAAATTGATTTATAAAAAATACTACCACTAAGAATTCTATCCAATTATTTTTGGATATAAATAGCTATTCTTGACACTGATTATTGGAAAAATTGTGGTTTTAAGAAACTTGTTAAAACTACACTTGACTTTCTTGTGAAAAAGGTATATTGTTCATTTAACCCGAATTATGCAAAGAACATTAACACGTTTCTGGCAAAGACATTAAGAATATTCTATGCTTTATATGAATTTCGTAGAATTTTTAAAACACATTTTATTCCTCAATATGTTTAAAAATAAAAATCGTCACTTTTTCCTTTTTCAAACCCAAACCATTAGCTTTGTTCTTCTTTAAAATTAATTACAATGAGCAAACAAATTATAGAATGCGTTCCTAACATTAGTGAAGGGAGAGATGAGTCAAAAATTAATTCGATAGCTTCTGTAGTAGAGACTATTGAAGGTGTTAAATTATTAGATGTTGATCCTGGAAAGGCAACCAACAGAACAGTTATCACTTTTGTTGGAGAACCGCAAAAAGTAATAGATGCAGCATTTTTATTAATAAAAAAAGCAGCTGAATTAATTGATATGAGTAAACAAACCGGAGAGCATCCTCGTTTTGGTGCTACAGATGTTTGTCCTTTAGTACCCATAAGTGGAATTACTATGGAAGAAACGGTGGAGTACGCTCATAAATTGGCAAAACGAGTTGGTGAAGAATTAAAGATTCCCGTTTACTGTTATGAAAATGCTGCTCAAGAAGAAAAAAGAAAAAACTTAGCTAATTGTCGGTCTGGAGAATATGAAGGGTTAAAAGAAAAATTAGCTAACCCCGATTGGAAACCAGATTTTGGTCCAGCTGAATTTAATGATAGTGTTAAAGGAACAGGAGTTACTGCCATTAGTGCAAGAGATTTTTTAATTGCTTACAACATCAATTTAAATACAACTTCTACTCGGAGAGCAAATGCTATTGCTTTTGATATTAGAGAAGCTGGTCGAATAAAAACGGAGAACGGAAAACCAAATGGGAAAAAAGTATTGGATGAAAACGGCAATCCTGTTAAAATACCAGGAAAATTAAAAGCAGTAAAAGGTATAGGTTGGTTTATTGAAGAATATGGTGTTGCCCAAATATCTTATAACTTAACGAACATTAATATCACCTCAATGCACGTTGCTTTTGATGAAACAGATAAAGCAGCAACAGCAAGAGGCTTAAGGG
>JAJCYN010000406.1 GCA_029262915.1 Flavobacteriales bacterium | reverse complement strand
GCAGGAGTAGATATAGATGTTGCCCAACCTATGGCAAGTGGAGAACCTAGAGTCCGTTTATTTGAATTAAATGCTTTAGGAGATAGTATTTGGAGCCAACAATACACCCATTATGGAGGAGCCAGTGAAGATTATTTATTTGATATGAAGCTAACAGCCGATGGCGGTTACATTATATGTGGTTACATTATTAATAGCAGTTTACCACAAAAAAATGATGTACTGGTTATTAAAGTAGATAGCAATGGTTGTGCCGATACCACTTGCCAATTAACTGTTGGTGTACCCGTCTCTTCTTTGGAGAGAGGAGAGCTAAGGCTTTATCCCAATCCAAGCAATGGAAACTTTACCATAGAACTAAACGATGTAGAAAATGCTACAGCCGAAATTTATAACATTGCCGGACAATTAATAAAGCAAGTAACCATAAACGATAGCATAGAAAATATAAACATTAGTGAACAACGCAATGGCTTGTATTTACTTAAAATAAGTAATAACAATCAGTTTATTACTAAGCGAATTATTAAACACTAAGGTGTCTCCCTGAGCCTGTCGAAGGACTTATTGACACTTTTACAACCTCAGTTCGATATAAGGAAAATCGTAAACATCTAAAAATCAGAACGTCATTGCGAAAATTATAAGCGTTAGTGCATAATTTGAAGCAATCTCATCGCTAAATTGAGATTGCTTCCTCATTTCGTTACACTTCATTCATCGCAATGACGTGGTTTGTTGATTTTTACAGAAACAATCATTTCAAATTTTGCAACCAATTCTTGTTCCACATCAAAAACTGTCACCTCAGTGGTTTCATTAACTCGATCTCCAATTTCAATAGACTTTAAAATAGCAGCTTCTACTTTTTTGCCATCCTTAGAGATAAAGGTGCAATCAGATTCAGCACGTTTAATGAACTCACAACTCATTCCTTTAAACGCAAAAGAGACTTTTTTTTGATGCACATTGGCAAAATAGAAAGCATGAATCCCTCCAGCAACATCAGCACCAATAGCTAATGCTCCAAAGTACATAGAGTTTAGGTGGTTTTTAGTTCTACGCTTTAACCTGATTTTAACAATTGATGTAGTATCATTTATCTCTAGTAATTTTACTCCAGTATAACCGAGTAGTGGTATTTTGAATTTTCCTAAAAGGAAAACTTGTCGTTTCATTTTTTTGAGTAGTGCTTGCTTATCCATTCACCAAATCTTTTACAATTGCCTCAACCGGTTTAACTGCTGTAACATACTCTATAGAAGGACCAGCACACCAAACAGTTTTATAAGTAGCACTAAAAGCTGCCTTTTCAAACTTTTTCATGCCCTTATAAAAAGTAAAAGCCTTGAACCATTTTTTTAAGCCTTTGTTTTTATTGAGGAATTTCTCCAATCCATTTTGTTGCGTTCCCATTTCCATCACATAAGGTGTATTAATGACAGTACAATCAGATCCAGATAGCTTATTACTCGCTATAATGTCTTTAGCACCATATTTCACGCAAGCTTCTTTATACTCATTAGATACATCGCTTTCGGTAGAAGCAATAAATAGACTTCCAACAGAAACACCTGCCGCACCCAAATTCAACATCTTTTGCATTTGTTCATGATTGCCAACCCCACCAGCAGAAATTACGGGAATACTACAATTGTTAACTAGTAAGGGAATCAATTCTTCATAAGAGGTAGGTCCAAAATGCCCACCAGCTTCTTTGTTTACAGCGATTAAAGCATCAGCACCAAGTACTTCTACCTTCTTTGCGTAATCCAGATTAACCACATCACAAAAAACCTTAACTCCAGCTTTGTGTGCCATATTAATTGTTTCTTCTGGTGATCCTAAAGAGGTGATGATGTAATCAACCTTATACTTGCAGCAGCTTTTCAATTGCTCCTTGTACAGAAAATTAGATTTATTTACAATTAGGTTCACCCCAAAAGGACCTTCCGATTTTTCTTTAAGTTCTTTTAAAGCGGTTTCAAAAGCTTCAATGGTTCTGTAGTTTAGGGCAGGAACACAACCTGTAATACCTGCTTTACTAGCCTCTAATAACATGGAAACATTACTTACCAAGAACATTGGGGCCATTATTACTGGGTGCTTTATACCTAATAGGTCGGTAATAGACTGTTGGTTTTCCATGAGGCGTAAAAGTAAGCAAAAGTAAGAGGGGTAAATTGATTAATTGGAGGCCAAGTAAAAAATAAATTATAATAAACGTAGTTAACTACATAATTTATATTATATTTGCGTAGTCAACTACATAAAAAGAAACTATGGAGAACAACGATTTTGTAAAAGAGCTAGGTTATTTAGGGTTTACCATGCGGCTTAAAAGAATAAGCGATGCGATGATGCACGAGGGTAGGCGCCTATACAGTGAGCTAGATGTAGATATAGAACCCAATTGGTACGTAATTTTTAAACTGTTAAAATCCAGAGGAGCAATGAGCGTTACCGAAATTGCAGAAAGTATTAGAATGGCACATCCCTCGGTTATTCATATTACCAATAAAATGACGGATGCCGGTTATTTGATTTCAGAAAAAGACCCTACCGATTCCAGAAAAAGAGTACTGGACTTATCGGCACGATCGGTAAAAATGTTACCTGAGTATGAAAAAATATGGCAGGCAGGCGAAAAAGGAGTTGAGAAAGTACTAAAAGAACACAATGCACTGGAATTAATTTCCATTTTAGAAGATAAATTTTTCGACAAAGGGTTTAAAGAAAGAACTTTAGAACAATTAAAAAATAAAAAATCATGAACGTAATGGAACAACTAAAAGTAGATATCGTTGCATTTGAGGATCAATATGCCAATGATTTTGCTCAATTAAATTTTGAGTGGTTAGAAGAATATTTCTATATAGAAGAATATGATAGGGAAGTGCTCACAAAACCTGAGAAATACATTTTAAAAGATGGAGGACAAATCTTATTTGCTTTAGAAGGAAAAGTAGTTGGTACGGTAGCACTTATTAAAAGAGATAATGGAGTTTTTGAATTATCTAAAATGGCGGTAACTCAAGATTACAAAGGATTAAGAATTGGTCAGAAATTAATGTATGCCTGTATTGATTATGCCGGGCAACATGGTGTTAAACGCTTGTTCTTAGATTCAAGTAGAAAACTGACTCCCGCATTAACTTTATATGAGAAAGTAGGATTTAAAGAAATTCCGGTACCTAAGGATACGCCTTATGAACGTTGTGACATTAGAATGGAATTATATCTATAATGAACGAATACATTGGATATACTGCTTTATTAATTAGTTTGCTTTCTGTAAACATGAGCAACATGCTATGGTTTAGACGACTGCATTTACTAGCGAGTTGTATCTATCTCGTCTATGGATTATTAATAGAAGCAATGCCTTTGGCAATTGGTGCAGCATTATTTGCCCTAATCCATTGCTATCGCCTATACAAATTACATAAAGTAAAAGCTTAATGAGTATTCTTATAAGAGAGGCAACAGAGTCTGACAAACCAGTACTGCATCAGAATTTTATGAACGTAGTAAAAGCTGGTGAAGCTTTTATGCATGATGAATCGACTTCGTATGAAGAATGGGAATTGTTTTGGTTTGGAAAAGGAGTTACAACTTATTCGGCCGTAGAAGAGGGGACTATTATAGGTAGTTATATTCTAAAACCCAATCACCCAGGAGTTGGGAGCCATATAGTTAATGGTGGTTATATGGTTGCTGCCAACCAGCAAGGAAAGGGAATAGGTGCTCTATTGGGTAATCACTCTTTATCTGAAGCGAAACGCCTTGGATTTACTGCTATTCAGTTTAATGCAGTCGTAGCTACAAATGCTTCAGCGGTCAAGTTATGGGAGAAATTGGGTTTTAAAATTGTTGGCACCAACCCAAAGGCATTTCGACATAAAATACAAGGGTTAGTTGACACCTACACCATGTATCGTGAATTATAATCGTTAATTTTAAGGAAAATTATTTCAGTTTTCTATGAAACGAATCTTATTTATTGGAGGGATATTGTACGGTAGCTTTTGTCCTGCTCAAAACCTAGAAGATAAACTAAACATTACCGTTACTAGTTTTACAGATACCCTTGTTGGTGGCGTTGGAGAAATAGAACGCGATATTATGGGGAATTTATTTGTAGCAGATTTTGGTGAAAAAGTATGGAAAATAAACCGGTTCGGAACGGTCTCGGTTTTTTCTGATAAAATGTATGGAGCCTCGGGAAATACATTAGATGCTCAAGGCAATTTGTACCAAGCACAATACTATGGCAATACCATTCTAAAAATAAATCGGTATACCAATGAGATAACTGAGGTAGCACATAAAGGGTTAAAAGGCCCTGTTGGTTTAGTGTTTAACAACAATAAACTACACATCTGTAACTGTAACGGAAACTTTATAGCACAACTAGATTCCAATAACCAGGTAACAACAATTGCTAAAGGCGACTTATTTAATTGTCCGAACGGAATAGCTGTAGGGCCTCAAGGGAATTTATATGTGGTTAATTACCGAAATGCCAACGTGGTTAAAATAGACAAAGACAATAAGGTGAGTTTGTTCGCAAAATTACCCGCCACTTCAGGTGGCCATATTATTTTTAGTCAAGGTAATTTTTATGCCACCAGTTTTTTCGATCACAAAATATTTAAGCTTTCAATGGATGGAAAAGTGACCCATATAGCGGGTTCAGGAAAACTGGGAATAGCCAATGGAGCAGGGATAGAAACTGAATTTAGTTTCCCCAATGGGATAGTTGCAGGGAAAGGTGAGTTGTATGTAAACGATAAAATTACTGACCCAAATGGAGGCCCGTTACGAACTGTAATTCGAAAAATCACCTTTCCGAATTTAACCAAACTACTCACACAAGCTCTAAATAGTGAGGGGATTCCGGCAGCACGAAAACTATATAAAAACTATAAAGAAAACCCCTTGTTCGCTAATGACAAGACTCAAGCCCTAATTAATAAGTTAGGATATTCTTTTATAAACAGTAAACAACTTGATTTTGCCGTTGTCATTTTTATCTTAAATACAGAATCTTACCCCGACTCTTTTAATGTTTGGGATAGCTTGGCCGAAGCCTATTTGCTAAAAGAAGACAAAGAAAATGCAAAAAAATACTACCTAAAATCCTTAGAATTAAATCCAAAAAACAAAAACGCAACAGACATTCTAAAAACCCTTTAGAACGGCATTACTTCTTGCCTTAATAACTTGTGAATAACTTAAAATAGAATGTGATTATAAACATTACATCTTGCAATTGTTTGTTCTAATTTCGCAAAAGATCATTAACGAAATATAGCGCAAGTAAGTAATGGAAAAAGCTACTGAGTATTTGGAAATCAATAAGTTATTAGTTGCAAACAGAGGAGAGATTGCCATTAGAATTTTAAGGGCAGCATCCGAATTGGGCGTAAAAACCGTTGCGGTATTTACCAATGAAGATCGTTATTCTCAACACAAATATAAAGCAGACGAATCGTATCAAATTGGTCAAAATGATGAGGCTTTAAAACCTTATTTGGACATTGATATCATCGTTAACCTTGCCAAAGAAAAAGGGGTAGATGCAATCCATCCTGGTTATGGGTTTTTATCGGAGAATGTAGCGTTTGCTACAAAATGTAGAGAAGCAGGAATTAAGTTTATTGGTCCTACACCCGAAGCCATGGCAATGCTGGGTGATAAAGTAGCAGCAAAAAAGATAGCCTTAGAATGCAAAGTTCCAGTAATTGAAGACAACATTAAAGATGTTGTTTCGGCCGAAATAGCTTTAGAAGAAGCGAATAGAATTGGCTATCCAGTAATGCTGAAAGCAGCATCTGGTGGTGGTGGAAGAGGAATGCGAGTAATCAGAAACCAAGAAGAGATTAGCAAAGCGTTTGGTGAAGCAAGTAACGAAGCCTTAAGAGCTTTTGGTGATGACACCATGTTTATTGAAAAGTTCGTAGAGAACCCCAAGCACATAGAGGTGCAAATAATGGCCGATGAGCATGGCAATATGGTGCATCTGTATGAAAGAGATTGTTCGGTGCAACGAAGGTTCCAAAAGGTGGTAGAAGTAGCACCTTGTTCTTCAATATCTCAAGCAACAAAGGACAAACTGTACCAATATGCCCTCAATATTTGCAAGCATGTAGATTATAGCAATGTAGGTACGGTAGAGTTTTTAGTGGATGCAGAGGAGAACATTTACTTTATTGAGGTCAACCCCAGAATTCAAGTAGAGCATACCATTACAGAAGAAATAACCAGTATAGATATTGTTCGTTCTCAGATCGTTATTGCAACAGGAAGAGAATTGGAACACCCTCAGATATTCATTAAGGGTCAAGAAGACATTAAATGCGATGGTTATGCCATCCAATGTAGAATAACTACCGAAGATCCTAAGAATGACTTTACACCAGATTACGGAACCATTATTACCTACCGTAATGCGGCAGGATTTGGTATTCGCTTGGATGAAGGAAGTTCTACTCCCGGAACCACCATTAGCCCTTTCTTTGATTCCATGCTTTGTAAGGTAAGTGCCTCGGGAAGAACCTTAAAAGGAGCTTCTCAACGCTTAAACCGAGCGCTAAGGGAATTTAGAATTCGTGGGGTAAAGACCAACATTAAGTTTGTGCAAAATGTTATTAAACACGAGGTTTTTCAGGAAGGGAATTGCACAGTACAGTTTATTGAAAACTACCCTGAGTTGCTTCAGTTTAAACGTTCAAAGGATAGGGGTACCAAGCTGTTGAAGTACATTGGAGAAACCATAGTGAATGGAAATCCCGATGTAAAGTATGTAGACCAAACCAAAATTTTTATTGATCCTGTTTTACCCGATTTCGATCGTTTTGCTCCCTTTCCTGATGGAACTAAACAGCTATTGGATCAACACGGACCAGAGGTGTTTGCACAACTAATACGAGCCGATAAACAGATCCATTATACCGATACCACATTTAGAGATGCTCATCAATCCTTATTGGCTACCAGAATGAGAACAATAGATATGCTTAATGTTGCAGATCGTTTCGTAAAAAACAATCCTAACTTGTTCTCTATGGAAGTGTGGGGTGGAGCCACTTTTGATGTAGCCTATCGTTTCTTAAAAGAATGCCCTTGGAAACGCTTACAGCTCTTTAGAGAACATATGCCCAATACCTTGTTACAAATGCTCATTAGAGGATCTAATGCCGTTGGTTATACCGCCTACCCAGATAACTTAATAGAACGCTTCGTTGAAAAATCTGCAGAAAATGGGGTAGACGTATTTAGAATATTTGATTCCTTAAACTGGTTGGATGGAATGAAAACCAGTATTAAAGCGGTAAAAGAACGTACCAACTCCATTGCAGAAGGTTGTATTTGTTATACCGGTGATATTTTAGATCCTAACCAAACTAAATACACCGTTGATTACTATATAGATTTGGCTAAACGCTTACGTGATGAAGGCATTCATATGTTAGCCATTAAAGATATGGCAGGACTTTTAAAACCTTATTCTGCTGAGGTTTTGATAAGCAAATTAAAAGAAGAATTGGACATTCCCATCCACTTGCATACCCATGATACTTCTGGCTTACAAGTCGCTACCTATATGAAAGCAGTAGAAGCAGGGGTTGACATTATGGATGTCTCTTTGGCCTCTATGAGTGGATTAACCTCTCAACCTAACTTTAATTCTGTGGTAAAGATGTTAGAAGGGACTGAGCGAGCAAGACCAATGAATGTAAAAAGTTTAAACGAATTCTCTAACTATTGGGAAGCCGTAAGAGAAATTTAC
>JAJCYN010000405.1 GCA_029262915.1 Flavobacteriales bacterium | reverse complement strand
TGATATTGGATGTTTTCTGAATCTTCAACCAAAACATCATTAATGTACAATTGAGAATTTTTCACTTCTAATTTATCACCAGCTATTCCAACAGCTCGTTTAATATAATGTATTTTTGATCCTATCGTTCTAGCCTCTACTGTATAGTTTTGATGAATAAATTTCCTTGCTTCATCAATAGAGACATCTAATTCTATCGCTGCATCTCTAACCATTTGCTCATAAATTCGTGCAGGTTCTTCCAATACAACGGTATCTCCCAACGGAAAATGAAAAACAGTGATGTCATTTCTTTGAATATCTTCACTTGTATTATGTGTGTTATCTACTAACACATAATCGCCTGGATTAATGGTTAAAGACATTGCTGAAGTAGGGACTGAATAATGTTGGTATTTATAAGCATAAAAGAGGATAGCTAAAGTTGAAACTATTCCTATTGTTATAAATATCTTTTTTTTCATTTAATGAACCAGCGTAAACAATCTATCCCATCGTATTCCTCCTTGTTGACTGTCCCATGACATCCATACAAAAACAGCTTTACCGACAATATGATTTTCAGGAACAAACCCCCAATAACGTGAATCTTGTGAGTTATGCCGGTTATCTCCCATCATCCAATAATAGTCCATTTTAAACGTATAAGAATCTACTTCTTCACCATTAATATAGATAGAGCTCCCATTAATTCTCAAGTCATTGCCTTCATAATTTTTAATAATTCTACGGTACAAGGGTAATGTTTTAGCCGTTAATTGAACTGTTGCCCCTTTTTTAGGAATAAGCATAGGTCCCAAATTATCAACTGTCCAATCATATTGGCTATCATTTGGGAAAATAGGATTTAAACTCCATGTTTTGTAACCTTTGTGCTGAATCCTCTTCTCAACTGAAATTACCTGTGTAAGTTGCTTTATTTTTTCTACTGCATCATCGGTCATTGTCACAATAAACTTATCATTTCTTTCATCATCTATTGAAACAATATTTTCTGTTGTTATCTTCTTCCTTTGCAATGCATTTTGATTAAATCCTGTTCCATCAGTAAGAACACTATAGTTGAACTGTGCATTCTCATCAAAATAACCAAGCTTATCATTTATCATTAGTTTGGCATCAACTATTTCTAATTTATCTCCCGGAAGTCCTACACAACGTTTAATGTAATTCTCTTTCTTATCAACTGGACGTGCTTTTATTGTATAATTTTCATTAATAACTTTTCTTGCCTGCTCTTCAGATACATTTAATTCTACACTTGCATCTCTTATCATTTGCTCATAAATTCGAGCTGGTTCTTCTATTGCAACTGTATCACCAGCAGGAAAATTAAACACCACACAATCATTACGTTCTACATCGCCCATTTTAGGCAATTTGGCATAAGGGAATTTAAATAACTCTGCGTAAGATTGATTGCCACCAACAATAGGAATCCACTCTGGAAAACTATGGTGTGTAAAAGGAAAGCTTATTGGTGTATTTGGAACTCTTGCTCCATAAGCCATTTTATTTACAAAAAGAAAATCACCTACCAATAATTTTTGTTCCATTGATGACGTTGGAATGGTAAAGGCCTCCAAATAAAACCCTCTAATTATTGTTGCTGCTACTACTGCAAAAATAATAGCATCTGCCCATTCCCTCTTAAACGATTTTTTGTACTTCGAAGCTTCTTCATACCCAATAAATTTAACATCTTCTTTAAACCCAATATATGGTAAATAAATTCCTGCAAACACTACTCCTAAAAAATGTTCTTTAAAAGAAGTTTTTCCTAACAATTTCATTAATTCTACTACTAGTCCCATCCATACAACAAAACCTAAAAATGGCACATAATAAACAATGGTCCACACCCAAGATTTATTTACCATTTTAACCGCTAAATATGTTCCATAAAAAGGAACTAATGCTTTCCATCCATCTTCTCCCATTTTTTCAAATATCTTATACAACCCAATATGAGCAGCTAAAAAATAGATGATTGAAAGAATTACAAATGCACTAATACTAATTTCCATTGTTTTTATTTTAATTAAACAGCACGTCCTCCATCGTAAAAATACCTTTTTTATCCTTAATGTATTCCGCAGCAATTACTGCTCCCATTGCAAATCCTTTACGGTTATGTGCTGTGTGTTTTATTTCTATATCATCAATTTCTGATATATAATTTATTTGATGTGTTCCTGGTACATTTTCTATTCTGTGAGAAATCACAGAAAGTTGATTATGCGCATGAGAGTTTCCTTTTACCCAAAGATCTTTATCATCATTATTACTAATAATTCCTTCTGCTAAAGTGATGGCAGTACCACTTGGTGCATCCAGTTTTTCGGTATGATGCGTTTCCTCTAATTTAACTTTATAATCATTGTGCTTGTTCATCATCTTAGCTAAAGATTTGTTCAATTTAAAAAAGAGATTTACCCCTATACTACAATTTGTAGCATGTAATAAAGAACCATCATTTTGAACTACATTTTCTCTCACCTCATCAAATTTACCATACCAACCTGTTGTCCCTACAACTATTGGTGTACTTGAATCTAAACAGATATTAATGTTACCAACTGCTAAATCAGGACTAGTAAATTCTATAGCAACATCGACTTTCTTAAGGTTATCAAAAGTAAAGTCGTTTTTATTATCGGAAGAAATTTTTAAGGCAACCACGTGTCCTCTTTCCAAGGCAATTTTTTCAATTTCCTTGCCCATTTTTCCATATCCTATTATTGCAATTTTCATTAAATATAAAACTAAAGTTGATATTGATTAGTATTAATTTTCTTGCTTTTTACACCAAAGGTTAATGCTCGTGATAAGGGGTCAAATTTATAAATTAATAACCAATCTAAAACCTTTACTAAGTTGATTATTACTTGTTAATTCCAAATTTGGCTGTAAATTAAACGATAAATTATCATTTTTAGGGAAATCAAATAAATGAGCATCTACAGCTGCATCAACAATGTTTAACACATAAAACAATCCTGCTACTATATACGATAAATCCCTATTTCGTTGATGGAAATCCATATTAGCCTGAATTCCAGATGATGAAAGCACACCCTCAAATTCATCAATTGTTAATATATCCCCATCAGTTCTTTGTATTAATGCCTTTTTAAACTTCTTAAAACTATTATGATTTGTTATAGCAAAATACATTGAAGTACCTATTCCTGCATAAACAATAGGAATTTTCCAATACTTCTTATTATATGCTTGTCCTAATCCAGGAACAGCAGTACTAAACAATGTTGCTTTAGTAGGAGAATGAATTTTTACAGGTTTTACCTTAATGGTATCCGATATTTTAAGAGAATCTAACAATAATGATTGAGCTTTACTTTGTGTAGAAATAGTAACAAACATTACTAATACTAGAATTAAAGTTGAGATAGATTTCACATTAAATTTTTATAACCCAAGTAACTCAATGATACGCTCTAACTCTTCTTCGGTAGCAAATGGAATGGTTAATTTTCCTTTTCCTTTCAAGTTACTTTGTAATTGAACGTTGGCATTTAAAAAATCTGATAAATCTGCTGCAATTTTTTGTTGACTGAAAGATAAATCTGGAGCCTCAGTTTTTTTTAAGGCTATGTTTTCTTCTTTCTTTCCTTTTACAATTTCTTCTACTTGTCTTACTGATAAGCCTTCCTTAACTATTCTTCGAGAAATAGCCAATTGTTTTTTTTCATCATCAATATTAACTAGAGCCCTTGCATGTCCCATACTAATATCTCTGGTTCTAATTGCCAATTGAATTTCTGCTGGTAATTTTAGCAAACGTAAATAATTAGCAACCGTAGAA
>JAJCYN010000404.1 GCA_029262915.1 Flavobacteriales bacterium | reverse complement strand
GGTGTAGGTTATGAAGTATATAAAACTACGAATGGAGGGTTAACCTCGGTTTCAAATAATGCAACCCTGTTTCAAAACCTTCGACTATACCCTAACCCAACTACAAAGAACTTTGTAATAGAAGGAATAAATAAGCCCTTTGATTTATCCATTTACAATTCTATTGGACAATTACTTTATAAAGAAAATGAGGTATTAGAATCTTACAAAAGTATTGATGTAGGCAAATTTAAAACTGGATTATTCTTCATCAGAATTAAAACAGAAGAAGAGACTTTTCATTATAATTTAATGAAGCAATAGCAGTCATTCCCACAAACATCATCTACCTAAGTAAACATCTTCATTTCAAACTCTTTGGCAGTTAAATAATGGTTCTTTAATACATTCATTTTACTATGAGAACTATGTAGTTCTATCCTATCACCACCACCCACAGACTAATTAAGATTTACTAACAAAAAATTCTGTTTGGACATGTTTAACTGACAGTGAAGAGGTCATCGGTTCGACTCCGATATTCTCCACTTTTTTTTAAACACAATTATTACTACCTACTTCTATTGTAATTAATTTTTTAGGCTTAATTAATCTATTGAATAAAGCTGCTATTCTACATCTTAAACTCATTATCGGATAAGGAAATAATACAATAAAACCTCCAATTATAGCATCCAAAAAGAAATGATTCCCCGTTACTACAATAACAAACAGTAAAAAAACGGGGTAAACTAAAATGGTCCACCTCAATAGTTTATTTTTTGTAAGCAACATAACAACCACTCCAATTAATAAAGCGTTACCAAAATGCATAGACGGAACGGCAGCATATTGATTAAACAAGCCAGAGAATACACCTTTATACAAATCTACTTCACTAACTTTTAACAAGGTATCTACAAAACCCAAATCATTTAACATACGAGGAGGGGCACAGGGAAAACCTACATAGAAGAAAATAGTTAAGGTATTTGCCAATAAAAATCCATTCCTAATGTATTTATAATAATTATTCCTCTTATGATACAACCAAATAAAAAATATAACAGTGGATGGTATATGCACTACCATGTAAAATTCATTAATAAACTTAATAAAAGTAGTTTGCTCTAAAAAAAATTGTTGAATAGAAATTTCACCAAAAATACCTAACCACTTTTCGAAATCTACCAAACCTCTGGCATTCCCAAAAGCCGTTGCTTCATCTCCAATAGCGATAAATCTAGAAATTTTAAAAAAAAGAATAAATGACAGAAAAATAAGAACCTCAGTGAAGCCCTTATTGTGTTTCAACGAAGGCCTTAAATAAGCCAAAAAAAAAGATTTCATACCTATAAATTATGGCAAAATCTTGTTTTAACTGTTTAATGCCGATTAACTGTAGCAAATGTCAATGTATGAATTTCAATAATCTGTCTAACCAATGACAAAATTGTATTCACCAGATAATTTTACAACAATCTTTTTATCCACCTTCTTTTCAATCGTGAAAGTTTGGTTACTTTTATGAAAAATTAACAGAGAATTCATTAATATTAACTAATTAATAAGCTTTCGTCAGGATAGGAAAATCGACAGTTCATTATCCTCAGTACTTCAAAATATAGCCATGAAATATATTATCATTGTACTTATATCAACAATTACCTTAGACCTAAATGCACAAGGAACGGATGATCATTTTGTTTTGGAAGAAGGAAAAGTTAGCTGGCAAAAGGTTTATGAAACTAAAAAAACCAAAAATGAGCTGATTGCTCATTTCAAAAATTCTGGATTATTTAAGTTATTTAGAGTTGAAGAGGGAAAAATAATTGCGACAATGAGACCGCAAGAAATTGACAAAGATGAGCATGAAATAGCAGGTACTCTTCCGCCTCCTCTTCTTATTAAAACGAAATTTGCAGGATCGGTAATTATTGGTTTAAAAGAGGGGAAGTATAGAGTCACATTTAAAAATATTTTATTGGTTGGAAATGGTGAACTAATTAAAAAAGGTGAAAAGCAAAAATTTGAGACCCACTTTGTTACCAAGGATGGCAACTCCTTCAGAATCTCTTTCAACAAAAAACCTAAGACAATTTATAACCTTAGATTCAATCAATTGTTTCTTCTAGAAATCGAAAAACCTAAAGATGACTGGTAAAGGATTGGTTTATGAAAAATTGAAAGCTCAATTTCTTTATTATCTTTGGTAACTATGAATTTTAGTGAATTAGGATTTGAAGATCAAGTGATTGAGGCACTTGATGCTATGGGGTTCGAAAAACCAACTCCAATACAAGAACAAGCCATACCCGCAATAATGGAAAATAAAGACATGATTGCTGTTGCACAAACAGGAACGGGAAAAACGGCAGCCTTTGTTTTACCAATTTTAAATGCCATTTGTAAAAGAGGTAGTTCGGATAAAGTAAGTACCATAATAATTGTTCCCACACGAGAATTAGCCATACAAATAGACCAACAAGTTGAAGGATTGAGTTATTTTACTAATGCTACGTCTATTGCCATTTATGGTGGAGGCGATGGTAAAAGTTTTGATTCTGAAAAAAAGGCCCTAACCACTGGTGCCGATATTGTAATATGTACTCCGGGTCGTTTTATTTCTCATATAAATATGGGATATTTTGATACTTCGGGCGTAAAACATTTAATTTTTTATGAGGCAGATAGGATGCTATACATGGGTTTTTATGAAGACATATCCAAAATTGCG
>JAJCYN010000403.1 GCA_029262915.1 Flavobacteriales bacterium | reverse complement strand
AGGAAAATGGAGGGTTTTTAAATCCCATAAGCACGTAGTAAATCGAAATTATGATGGCTCCAACACGAACAAAACAGATGGCGTATACGCTTCGTTTAATCAGTTTGATTGGAATAATGCAATTAATCCTGCTTGGGTACTAGCTAATGAAGTAACTCGTTATTCCCCTTATGGTTTTGAGATAGAGAACAGGGATGCATTAAATAACTATTCGTCTGCTAGATACGGTTATAGTTCAAGTTTAAATGTTGCGGTTGCATTTAATGCCAGACAAATGGAAATAGGTGTAAATAGTTTTGAAGATCAACGAGACTGTTTTAAACATTTTGCTTTTGGAGCAACACCTGTTACAGGAGATGCACATACCGGGAATAGTGCTGTATTGGTATTTCAAGGAGGAGATGTATTTGCTCAGGCTCAAATTATATCTCCCATTGATGCAGAATTAGTGCATGGGTTTCAGCCTAATGAAACAACTGATATTAGAGTGATAGAGGGGAAGAATTATGTGATAAGTGCATGGGTTAAAGAAAAACACCTTCAACCCAGTAATCAATTTACAACTTATACAGCACCAACTTTAAAAGTTGGTGTAAATGGATCATCCATTATAACAAACTTTACTCCTACAGGAAATATTATTGAAGGTTGGCAACAAATAGAAGGAGAAGTACTCATTCCTGCCGGAGCAGCTACGCTCGATATTATTTTATCGAATGCTGGATTAAATGATGTATTGTTTGATGATATCAGAATTTTTCCATCAGATGCCAATATGAAAACCTTTGTTTATGATAATGTTTCATTAAAACTTGCTGCAGAATTGGATGAAAATAATTATGCAACTTTTTATATCTATGATGAACAGGGTGGGTTATCAAAAATTAAAAGAGAAACGGAAAGAGGAATTAAAACCATTTCTGAAGGTAGATCAAGTAATGTACGACAATGATGTATAAATTAACAATTAGCATATTTCTAATGTTCTGTGGTTTTGGGTTTTATGCTCAAAATACAGCAGAAGACATGAATAAAGTGCGATCTAATTTTATAGGAGCTAAACAGATTGGTTTTGATGTAGAAGTTCATCATTACAAAATGAAAGGATCTAAGGGAGAATTAATTTCTAAAGGTAAAATGAGAAAATCTGGCGACAACTATTATTCAAGTTTTATGGATGATAAAATGATCATAAACGAGCGTAAAGGAACAGTAATTATTGATAAAAAATTTAATGAAATAACCTATAAAAAACTTAAAAAGAAAACAAAAAAAAAGGAACTTCTATCACTGCCAGATTCATTATTTGATCAATTTAAATTTTCTGGGAAATACGGAAATAATAAAAAATATGAATATAAATCGGTCGATTTAAGTGCATCCATTTTAAGAATTGAAATTCTTATTAATGAGGATTATCAACTTAACAAGGTAATTTATTATTATAACCGAGATAATGATAAAGTAAGCTATGGTACCTATAAGGTAGAAATTGCTTACAAAAATATTATTACATCAGGAATTAGTAGCAGTTATTTCGATATTGGTAAAATTATAAACTTCGGTAGCAGCAAACCTAAATTAACAAAACAATACGCTAATTACACTTTGCTGAATTAAAAAAAGAGAATATGAAAAAAAGGTTAATAGTATATTTATTGTTGCTTTCAAGTATTATTACTGAAGCAGGTGTAACAACTTATCGAACAAAATATTTGGGTTTACAATTAAAAAATAGTGCTCCAGGGTTAAAAGTCCAAGATGATTTTTTAGCTATTATGTTGGCCAACCCAACAGGTTGGCAAAGTGATTTTGTCAATAAATCTGTTAAAAATAGAATCCGATTGGTTTATATAGGAGGAGATAAGGAGCATAATGTTAATGTGACAGATTGGACTGCCACAGTTACTTTTGATGTAGAGGTAAGAAACGAAGCCAATGTAATTATTTCTTCCTTAACGGCACAAACGCTTAGTATTTCTAATAATGCAGTTATTCTTGCACCTCCTTTTCCGAATCCAACGACAAACAATGAATCCATTTTGGAATTGAATAAAACTGGTTTTTCATTGGTCGTTAAAAATTTTAATTTTAGTGGTTTCCCAACAACCTCTAATGATTTTGAGCTGATCGCTGAAATAGAAACAGAGCGTTACTTTAATTTACCTTTTCCAACTCCTTTTGTTTTTACCACTAATCTTAACCATTCTGAAGTAAATATAAATAATTCGGTTTGTTCTACTCCTGCTTCTCCGGCTCAGGAAACTTGGGACAACAAATTACGTGTTTATTGGGGGTATATTAGTGGAGCAGAAGAGTATGAATTAGAATGGTTTTTTAATTCTGATGAAAATTCGGTTCAATATAGTCAAATTATAGCTGGACCAAATCCTACTAATCTTCCAAGCAGTATTCCGGTAATTGAATGGACAAGAATTACAACTCCAGGGAACGATTATCAAATAAATTTACCTTTCGATAAGGGAATTTTGTTTTATCGGGTTCGTCCTGTAGGAAGATTTTTAAGTGATTGTACAAAAGAATATTTTGCGGATTGGTCTCCCATAGGGGAATATCAGGTCTTTAATAACGAGATAAATAAAAACTGGCAGTATAGTGCTACCTATGCAGAAGAAGGAAAAGTAAAAGAAGTAGTAAGTTTCTTTGATGGAAGTGGTAGAAATAGACAGGCGGTTACCAGGTCCAGCACTAGCGATGTATCTTTAATAACCGAAACAATGTACGATTATGAAGGAAGGCCTGTTATTCAAACACTTCCTGCACCAAATGTAAATAGGTCTCAGAATTTAGGATTTCATTGTGGCTATAGTCTAAATAGTAGTAATTTATTGTTAGAAAAAAAGAATTATGATAATTTCCCTAGTTGTAATTTAAATGCACCCCTATTAGGAACCAATGAAGGTGCTTCAAATTATTATTCTCCTAGTAACGTAGAGAACGGAATAGGGGAGAACCAGGTAATTCCGGATGCGGAACAATATCCGTACACGCAATCCGTATTTGGTAAAGATGGTAGAATTAAGTTTCAATCTGCACCAGGAGAAAAACACTCAATTACTGAAAATGCAACAGTAACAGACAATAAATTTACTCGATTTTCTTATGCAACACCGTTGCAGTTTAAATTAGACAGGCTATTTGGTAATGAAGTTGGTTTTGCCTCTCATTATAAAATTAAAGCTGTAGAAGATGCGAACGGCCAGGTAAGTTTGTCTTATTTAGATTTATCAGATAATGTTGTGGCTACCTCATTAGTAGGGGAACAACCCAGTAACTTAAATTCATTGACCACTAACACAGCTCCTGCACAAGTGCAAGCCGACTTTAATAATCTAAATAACTATAATTCAAACACAGAATCTTTTGTAATTAATTCAAAATTTTTAGTTGAAGTTAATGGCCCACATCAATTTAATTATAGTTTAACCCCTGCAGTAGTTACGGCTTTATGTGGAAGTCCTGATTATCCTTGCGAATACGATCTTGAGATTACGATTTTTGATGATTGTGATAGAAAGGTTTATGACTCTGGCATAAATACAACAGGAGATCCTTTTGTAAATACTGCTAACACTGTATTGCATACGCAATTTATTACGTTAAATTCGGCATCCCCAACAACAGGAAATTTTGTGGTTAATTTTAATAAATTGGGTACTTATTCCATAAAAAAAGAATTAAAACTTAACCAAACTGCCATGGATGCGGCAGTAACAGATTTTAGAGACAATTTTGCTAAAAATTGTTTAACACCAAATGCAATGCCTATCGATCCTTCAAATTGTGATGATTGTGTTGATTTTTGTACCGCAAATCCTGGCCTATGTGATCCAGCTGAATGTGATATGATAGGCAATTCTACGCTATCGTGTAATCTTTTATTGGACCAATTGAAAGCCGATATGAGCCCAGGTGGTCAGTACATAGATAACATCTCTATTGGAAATACCGGAGGAATTGATACATGGGTTAGCTTATTTATTGCTCCAAACATAGGTGTTAGCCCTTACAACCAAACATTAGTAGATGATACTTGGAGAAAGATGGGATTCCCTGATGGAGCAGGTTCTTATATTGATAATTGGGCAGAATTACGAAGCAAATGGCAAGCCAGTTGGGTAGATATGCCTTTTCCTGTAGATCAACATACGGCTGCAACTCCGGTTACAACCTTTTTAGGGGTATCGATTGGAAGTTTGGTTGAGGCTCATCCAGAATTTTGCCACTATACCACATGCGTTACGCTTGAGACTTCGTTGCAATTTAACCAGGATATATCATCGGCAACAACATTACCGACTCAGTTTGGAACAGGAACAACTACTTTTACTTCTGCCGCACAAATTACGAGCATAATTACGTTAATGAATAGTGCAGACCCTTTTTTTACTGGTGTTGGAGCATCATTTAATATGTTAAATGGTCCTTACCCCAATTTAGGATCAGGAACTACTTTGTTGGCCAATATACAGGATGTTATGACAGCTTCTGGCCAAACATTTACTACCTTAAATGAGGTATGGTTATTTATTAAATCCGTATACATTGATCATAAACAAATTTGGATAAAAGCATATAAAGAATCTCAAGATTGTTATTATTTATTGGACTATCGGAGCCCATCAGGAATTGGTCTTTTTGACTTTAAAGCAGAAACATTTTTATCAGTAATATATCCTATTCCTACTCCTATATTACCGTTAAATTTACCTGCGCTTGACTATTACAATGGTTCATTTGCTTCACCTGCAAGTGGAGTATTTGATGTAACACTAGCTTTTCATTTTGCTGCCGGATTAACGTTTCCTCCATTTACGGAAGAATCCTTACACGAACTTTATATGAAAGGGTTTGATGTTAGAGAACCTGATTATTCCGATTTTATGAACAATGGTATTGGTACAGGATTACCTGGTTTTCCTACTACAGTACAAGATTTTTCAGATCAATTTGGCGGAGATGTTACCACTACTGTAAATTGTAATCAGTTAATTGCTTCTACAGAATTGTGCGATTTTAATCTAACCACCTGTCCAAATTGGATAGAGGGAGGAGGAGGAACAGGTACTGTTTCGTTTGTTAGTGCTTCACCCAATTATTTTGAAATATTTGCTGCCACTAACCAGACACCATTAGGTGCGATTGTTAACGTACTTTCAGCACCTGTAATTGCAGGAGAAACCTATACTTTTGAAGCAGAGGTTAAGGCATCTGGTGTAGGTTTTGTAGCAGAACAACTGTTACTAAGCCTTACCAATAATGCCGTTTTTAACGGAAATATTTCACCAGCCACTTCCTACGGGCCTACGGGCTCAAATTTTGAAATTGTAACGGATGTAAACTCTATCGTAACTGGACCAGTAACCAACATACCACACAGCCAATGGAATACTGTTTCTATTACATTTACTGCTCCTGCGAATTTTAGTCACTTAGCAATTTATATGGGAATACCTGGTGCTATTGAAGATAATGGCTTACAAATACGAAATATACAATTAACCAATTGCGAACCATTAAACATTAGCTGTTTTTGTACACAAATTCAAGCAGCAAGGGATGTGTTTATACTTGATAATGGGAGCGATGCAGGATTTAATGTCTTTTTAGCCAACGCGTTTAATACTAATTTTCCTAACCTGGCGGTAGCAATTGAGACCTCTGATATTGACGAATGGTTACTCAATTGTGCAGCAGATAATAATCCCAACGATAATCCGATATTAAACCCGGTTCCAGATCTAATTAACTGCAATAGTGAGGAGCCTTGTTTAGAACAGAGCATGAACATAGCAGGTTATTACAACAATTTATTTGATTTATTAGAATTAAACACTCTGGTAGATGATTTTACCAATCAATATAAAGCACAATGTTTTGGTGGTAATTTTACAGAAAATTTTGAAGTGGTATATGATGATAGAGAATACCATTATACCTTGTATTATTATGATAGAGCTGGAAATTTACAAAGAACTATTCCGCCACAAGGGGTAGATGTGTTAACTAATACCAATGCACAATTGGTAGCTGATTTTAGAGACGGAACAGTTGCTACGGCCACTTTTCCCGATCACAAATTCGAAACAATATATAAGTACAATACACTTAACCAGTTAGTAGAACAAACCACACCAGATGCTGGTAAAACTACTTTTTTTTATGATGCTATAGGTCGATTAAAGGCTTCGCAAAATGAAAAACAACTGAACCATTCACCAACACCTCGTTACAGTTACACAAGTTATGATGAGCAAGGTAGAATTATAGAAGTGGGAGAACTGGAGTCTACTATAGTCACACCTAATAGCACTTTATTAAATGATCCAGATTTTCCTGCTATATGGTTAACACTAGGTAACCCTGTAACATTTGAAGTTACCCAAACACAATATGATAAAACCTTAAATAGCACCATCAATGGATTATTTGGTACAGCTGGGCAACAAAATTTAAGGAGTAGAGTGGCTAGTACTTTCTTAAAAGACTTATCAACCGATACAGAATGGAAACATGCCTACCATTATTCTTATGATATACATGGCAATGTAAAAAAATTGATTACAGATAACCCTACGCAAAAAAATTACAATCAGCAATATAAAACGCTAGAGTACGAATTCGATTTAATAAGTGGTAATGTAAACAAAGTGTCTTATCAAAAAGACAAAACAGACCAATATTACCATAAATACTGCTATGATGCAGACAATAGAATAGTTAAAGCCTTTACAAGTAAAGACAATTTAATTTGGAACAATGATGCGGCTTATTTTTATTACTTACACGGCCCATTAGCCAGAACAGAAATTGGAGACGATAAAGTACAAGGACTGGATTATGCCTATACCATACATGGTTGGTTAAAAGGTGTAAATACTAATAATATTGATCCGAGTGTAGTACAATCGGATATTGGTAAAGATGGAATAACAGGAGCGAACCTTCCTTATTTGGCATCGGCTACCGATATCCATGATAATTTAGGTAGAGATGCTTATGGGTTTAACTTAAGCTATTACGACAATGATTTTAATGCAATTTCAGCAGGTGGGAATAATTTTTTAACCGACCTCTCCTCGTTAAATGCATCTGCAGCACGTCCGGATGGTTTGTTTAATGGAAACATTCGGCAAATGGCAACATCGTTAATGGAAAATACAAATGAAAATTTTTTAGCACTACAAGCAGCTAACTATCGTTACGATCAGTTAAATCGGATTGCAACAATGCAGGCTTTTACAGGCAATGTTGCAACTAATAATTATGTTAATGCCAGTACAAATCAATACAACACAAGTTATAGCTATGATGGCAACGGAAACTTATTGAACCTAAACAGGAAAGCAACGGGTAATGCATTGATGGATAATTTAACCTATAACTATTATTTAAATGCCAATGGAGATCCAACCAATAAATTAGAGTTTGTAGTGGATGGTGATGGATTCCAGAATTTCAATGATTTAGCTTCACAAAGTGCAGGAAATTATGTGTACGATGAAATAGGAAATTTAATAACAGATGTTTCAGAACAAATAGCCCAAATTGAATGGACGGTTTATGGAAAAATTGAATCCATTACGCGTACTGTAGGGTCTATTAAACCAGACTTGGCTTTTAAATATGATGCTACGGGTAACAGAATCCGTAAAACAGTTAAAGATGCAGCAGCCCTAAATGAAGCCGATTGGGAGCATACGCATTACCATAGAGATGCTAGTGGAAACATAATGGCCATATATAAACAAACGTTTACTGAAGTGGGGACCAATTTATACAATTCAAACTACGAGCTAATAGAAAACTCTATTTATGGTAGTAGCCGAATAGGAAATGAAACAAGACAGCAAGTTTATCAGACAAAATTTGCAGCTCAAATTGGGGCAAATGGAGAATTTGAGCCAGTAACAGCTACTGTTGTTGTTAGCCCTAGTGGATTTCCAGCTTTTAAAACGGTGCTTACCGATGGCTCTTTTGATGTATTGACAGGTGGAGCAGATCTAAATTTAGTGGTTTATTCAGCTAACGCAGCTACAATAACCGGAGGTCCATTTACAAATATTGTAGGAGCAGAAAGTTTTGGGTCTGATTTTATTCAGGTAGGAGCCAATAAAGAAGTAAGTTATAGCTCTACAGCACAATCAACAATAGTAGCACCACCTAATTCTCAGGTAGAGTTAGTAGGGAGTACTAATTTTACAGTACAAGCGTTAAATTCATTAACTACTTTACCAGCAGTATTGGTTTTAAA
>JAJCYN010000402.1 GCA_029262915.1 Flavobacteriales bacterium | reverse complement strand
CCACTTCTTCTCTTATTCAAAGCTTTGGATTTTTTAGCTTGCTTTTTCATTCTTTTCTTTGTCTTTTTAGATTGAATATTCAGGTGCCTTTTTTTACCCTCTTCAATAGAGTCTTCTTGAGCTTTCTTTTTTTCTACCTCTTGCTTTTTCAATTGTTTTCTTCTATTTTTTACCATTTTGGTTTCTTGCGAGAACACAAAAAGTGATAATGAAACAAATAAAATTACTATGATATACTTAAATCCCTTCATATTCGTTTTAATTCAATTAAAATCGAATTTACTAATTTTACATTAAGTAATGAAGAAATGGTTTTACATATTATTAATTCCCTATCTCTTTTTGAGTTGTAGTAAAGATAAGAATGAGAGTATACCGTTGGTCAATGTTAATGTTGTCATCCACACTAATGACCCAGCCTTTATAAATTTAACCGTACCTGGTGGTTGGACCTATATAAATGGTGGCTCTAGAGGGATAATTATTTACCGCGTTTCAAATGACGCTTTTAACGCTTATGATAGACATTGTACTTATGAACCTGAAAACAGTTGCGCACTGGTTTCTGTTGATGTAACCAACATTACAGGGTTAGATGATTGCTGCAGTTCTAAGTTTTTACTAACCGATGGTTCTGTAACTAAAGGGCCAGCCAATTTACCATTAAAACAATACCAAACTACTTTTGATGGTAGTGTCTTGAGGATTTTTAATTAACAAATAAAATTATGACTAAAAATGAATTCACATCAAAGACCCCTTGGAAAATTGAACATAAAACATGGGGACATGCAGAAAGAGAAATTATTATTGGCAGTAATGAAAAAAAAGGTATATGTTACAGACATCGTGATAACCATTCCAGCTTTGGCACGTATGGATTGACTTGGAAAGAAGTTTATGAAAATCTTAGTAAGGGGTTAATTTCTGAAGGGTACATGAAAGGATAAAAGTCCTTTTCCTACAAAAAATCCCATCCGAATTAACGAATGGGATTCTAAATATCTAAAATTTAATTCTAGTACCTGTAGTGGTCTACTTTATATGGCCCTTCAATTTTTACATCAATGTAATCAGCCTGTTCTTGAGTTAATGTTTCTAACTCAACACCAATTTTAGATAAATGCAATCTAGCTACTTTTTCATCTAAATGTTTTGGTAACATATATACTTCATTTTTGTATGCAGCTGTATTATTCCATAATTCTAATTGAGCTAATGTTTGGTTAGTAAATGAGTTACTCATTACAAAAGAAGGATGTCCTGTTGCACAACCTAAGTTTACCAATCTACCTTCAGCTAAAACAAAAATAACATTACCGTTAACATTGTACTGATCAACTTGTGGTTTAATCGTATCTTTAGTGTTACCATATTTGCCGTTTAACCAAGCCATATCAATTTCATTATCAAAATGTCCAATGTTACAAACAATAGTTTGGTCTTTCATTGTTTCGAAATGACGACCTTGAATAATATTGAAATTACCAGTAGTGGTAACAATAATATTTGCCTCTTTACAAGCATCATCCATTTTCTTTACTTCAAAACCGTCCATTGCAGCTTGTAGTGCGCAAATTGGATCAATTTCAGTTACAATAACTCTTGCTCCAGCACCAGCTAAAGAAGCTGCAGAACCTTTCCCAACATCACCATATCCAGCAACAACAGCAACTTTTCCTGCCATCATTACATCAGTAGCTCTTCTAATAGCATCAACTAACGATTCTTTACATCCAAATTTATTATCAAATTTAGATTTAGTAACAGAATCATTTACATTTATTGCTGGCATTACCAGAGTGCCTGCTTTCATTCTGTCATATAATCTGTGAACACCAGTAGTTGTTTCTTCAGATAAACCTTTAATTCCTTCACATAATTCTGGGTATTTATCGAAAACCATGTTCGTTAAATCTCCACCATCATCCAAAATTAAATTCAATGGCTTCCCATCTTTAAAGCCCATAATTGTTTGGTCAATACACCAATCAAATTCTTCATCACTTAATCCTTTCCAAGCGTAAACTGGCACTCCTGTTGCTGCAATCGCTGCAGCAGCTTGATCTTGTGTAGAGAAAATATTACAAGATGACCAAGTAACCTCTGCACCTAAAGCAGTTAATGTTTCAATTAACACTGCCGTTTGAATCGTCATATGTAAACAACCGGCAATTCTTGCCCCAGCCAATGGTTTAGAGTCTCCAAATTCTTCTCTTAAACTCATTAACCCTGGCATTTCTGCTTCAGCTATTTTTATTTCTTTTCTACCCCATTCTGCAAGGGATATATCTTTAACTTTGTAAGGTAATTTTTCTACTTCTGTACTCATTTGTTATCGTTTTTATAATATTATTATAATTTTAAGGACTGCAAAGTTAAGGAATAACCTAATAACTTTTTCAAAATGCCTGTATATCAAATAAAAAACGTTTCAGAAAGCCTAAAAGTTGGTATTTGGAAAATAATAGAAACAGAAGAAGAATTATATGAATCACTTATAGGTAAAGGCATTTTAATTGAGAACAAACCAAATACACCTAACAAAACTAGAATTAAGCAATGGTTAACAACAAGACTTTTATTAAGCAAATTTTTTAAAAACGCAGTAATTAGCTATGACGTTTTTGGAAAACCTCATTTAGATAACGGTTGGTTTATTTCTGTTTCTCACTCCAATGAATTTGTTTCCATTATCGTTAATAAGAATACACATTGTGGTATTGATATAGAAAAAGTTACTCCAAAAATAGAACGTATAAAACATAAATTTTTAAACCATTTAGACCTCCAAAACGTAACTTCACTAGAACAGTTAACAATTTATTGGGGAGCTAAAGAAGTCTTATATAAATATTACGGTAGAAAAGAAGTGTTATTTATAGAAAACCTTTTTATTGAAGATTTCTCTGAAAATAACTCATCCTTTAAGGGAAAAATAAAGATGGCTGATTTTAAAGTAGAATTATCATTAGCTTGGGAAAAAATTGGAGATTATATTTTAGTTTATACATTATAATGTAAGTTTGCCACCACAATGAAAAACAAGAATATATATCAAACCATCCTAAATAATTCCAATAATGGTGTTAAAATGTTTGGTGTTTTAATCGATCCCGACAAACAAAATGTTAAGGAATTAATTAAAACCATTAAAATTTGTAATGAAACAGATGTTGATTATTTTTTTGTTGGAGGAAGTATTATCACCCATGGTGATATGCAAAAAACCACTCGGTTGATTAAAGAGAACTCTACTAAACCAATAATTATTTTCCCTGGTAATCCAGATCAAATATCTGATTATGCTGATGCTATTTTGTTTCTTTCTTTAATTTCTGGAAGAAATCCAGAGTTTTTAATTGGGCATCAAGTTACTGCAGCTCCTTTAATTAAAAAAACGAATTTAGAGGTAATTCCTACTGGTTACTTATTAATAGATTGTGGTACTACAACTACTGCAATTTATGTTAGCGATACCAATCCAATTCCACACGGTAATGCAGAAATTGCAGCTAACACTGCTTTAGCTGGAGAATACTTAGGCCTTAAACTGACCTATATTGATGGAGGAAGTGGTGCAAAAAAATGCATTTCCAAAGAAATGATTTCCAAAACTAGAGCTGCTTTAAACGGACCATTAATTATTGGTGGTGGAATAAGGACTTCTCAAGCTGCACAAGAAATATACAAGGCTGGTGCTGATATCATTATTGTTGGAAATGGTGCTGAAGAAAATCGAAATCTTATTTCGCAAATTGCTGAAATGAAAAGCAGGTTTAATTCCTCAACTCAAGTGTCATTCTGAACGATATTTTGTAGATACTTTGTCATCCTGAGCCTGTCGAAGGGTAATCAAAGAATCTATCTCGATAAAATAGATTCTTCATTTTGTTTTATTTAGAAGCTGAAGCTTCTGTAAAACAAAATGAAGAATGACATAATCAGTGTTAAATTCCTCACAACTCTCTTTTTTACTGTTAGTAAAGTATGCTTTTTATATTCATCATTTTCTTACTTTTGTTCTCCTTATTAAAATAAACTTACAGATATGGTTGTAGATAAATTTTCGAGTCGTCATATTGGTCCAAGAGGAAAAGATATTGATAATATGCTTTCTACTTGTGGAGCTTCTTCCCTAGAACAATTAATTGAAGAAACTATTCCTTCAAAAATTAGATTAAGTAAAGAACTTGAATTAGATGAGGCTCTTACTGAATACGAATATCTTGGTCACATTAAGGAATTAGCCAGTAAGAATAAAATCTACAAATCATATATTGGTTTAGGATATAACAATACCATTACCCCTTCTGTAATTAAAAGGAATATATTAGAAAACCCGGGATGGTATACAGCCTATACTCCATACCAAGCGGAAATTTCTCAAGGAAGATTAGAAGCCTTATTGAACTATCAAACAATGGTACTCGATTTAACGGGTATGGAATTAGCAAATTCTTCACTATTAGATGAAGGAACTGCTGCTGGTGAAGCAATGATTTTAGCTTTTAATAGCAGAAGCAGGGCTGCAAAAAAAGCGAATGCCAACCAGTTTTTTGTTTCAGATAAGTGCTTCCCTCAAACAATAGACATCTTAAAAACAAGATCTAATCCTTTGGGGATAGAATTAATCATTGGAGATTACAATACTTTTGAATTTAATGAAGCTGTTTTTGGAGCCATTGTTCAATACCCAGATGTAACTGGACAAATAAATAATTATAAAGCTTTTACAGAAAAAGCACACGCTAACGAAAGCTTAGTTATTGCGGCAGCAGATATCTTAAGTTTAACATTACTAACTCCTCCTGGAGAATGGGGAGCAGATGTTGTTGTTGGCTCTACCCAACGATTTGGTGTGCCAATGGGATATGGTGGTCCGCATGCTGCCTATTTTGCAACTAAAGAGGAATATAAGAGATCTATTCCGGGAAGAATTATTGGTGTTACTGTAGATGCTCAAGGAAATAGAGCATTAAGAATGGCATTGCAAACTCGTGAACAACACATTAAAAGAGATAGAGCTACATCAAACATTTGTACTGCACAAGTTTTATTAGCTGTTATGGCTGGAATGTATGCTGTCTATCATGGAGCTGAAGGTATTAAAAATATTGCTCAAAAAATCAATAGTTTAACAAATCAATTAGCAGGTCATATAGATAATTTAGGTTTTGAAAGAGTAAATAACTCATTTTTTGACACCTTAACTTATAAAGTTACCAATGATGTTAATTCTAAAATTAACGAACTTGCACTAAGCGAAGAGGTTAATTTTTATTATGGAGATGGTACTGTTACTATTAGCATTGGGGAAACAGAAATGTTAAATGACATTGCAACTGTAGCAAGTATTTTTTCTAAAGCTATAGGTCAAGACCAGATAACAGCAGGAAATTCTGTTAATGGAATTCCTTCAAGTTTAAATAGAATTTCAGATTTCTTAACTTATGATGTGTTTAATACTTATCATTCTGAATCTGAAATGATGCGTTACATTAAAAGATTAGAAAACAAAGATCTTTCTTTAACACATTCAATGATTTCATTAGGATCATGTACTATGAAATTGAATGCTGCTTCGGAATTAATTCCTTTAGGTTGGGACGAATGGAGTAATGTTCACCCTTATGTGCCAATTAATCAAGCACAAGGCTACCAAGAAATGTTAAAAGGATTAGAAGATGATTTAGCTGAAATTACTGGTTTCGATGCTGTTTCTTTACAACCAAACTCTGGTGCTCAAGGAGAATACGCTGGACTTTTAGTTATAAAAGCTTATCACGAAAGTAGAGGAGATCATCATAGAAATATTGCCTTAATCCCTTCATCGGCACATGGAACAAATCCAGCAAGTGCCGTTATGGCTGGAATGAAAATAGTTGTTACAAAATGTGATGAACAAGGAAATATTGATGTAGCAGACTTAAAAGAAAAAGCAGAATTGCATAAAGATAACCTTTCCTGTACCATGATAACTTACCCTTCTACACATGGTGTATATGAGGAAAGTATTATGGAAATTACCGACATCATTCATGCAAATGGTGGACAAGTATATATGGATGGAGCAAATATGAATGCACAAGTAGGATTAACCAACCCTGCAAATATTGGTGCAGATGTTTGTCACTTAAACTTACACAAAACATTTGCTATTCCTCATGGTGGTGGCGGACCAGGAGTTGGACCAATTGGTGTTGCCAAACAATTAACCCCATTCTTACCTTCTAACCCGCACATAAAAACTGGTGGAGAAAGTGCTATTACGGCAGTATCAGCAGCCCCTTGGGGAAGTGCTTATGTTTGTTTAATTTCTTATGCTTACATTAAAATGTTAGGTACAGAAGGATTAAAAAAATCAACCATAACAGCCATATTAAATGCCAATTATTTAAAATCTAAACTAGCTGATAGCTATGGTATACTCTATACTAACCAAAACAATAGAGTTGCACACGAAATGATTTTAGAATGTAGAGATTTTAAAGCAGCATCTGGCATAGAAGCTGGAGACATTGCAAAACGTTTAATGGATTATGGGTTTCACGCACCTACAGTATCTTTTCCTGTTGCAGGAACTTTAATGGTAGAACCAACAGAAAGTGAAAGCAAAGAAGAATTGGATCGATTTATTGAGGTAATGGTGTCCATTAGACAAGAAGTACAAGATATAATTGAT
>JAJCYN010000401.1 GCA_029262915.1 Flavobacteriales bacterium | reverse complement strand
GTTCACTTTTTTATTTTAATTCTTATTCCTAAATTGGACGTTTCGCAAAAGAAACGAATGAAAGAATCTGATTTTATTGAACAAAATAAAGAAAAGTGGAAGCATTTTGAACAAAACCTTATAAAAAAAGACGCAACACCTCAAGAAGTAAGTAAGCTTTTTGTGCAAATTACAGACGATCTTTCTTACGCTAGAACTTTCTATAGCAGGCGTTCAGTAAAGCTTTACTTAAATGGAGTTGCCAAACTTTTATTTAACGACATTAATAAGGCAAAAAAAAACAAATGGTCAGTTTTTGCAAATTTTTGGAAAAATGAGCTGCCTTTAGTAATATATGCCTCCAGAAGACCTTTACTCATTTCTTTTCTTATTTTTTGGGTTTGTTTTGTTTTAGGTGTTATTACAACTATATACGATCCTGATTTTACAAGAACCATTTTAGGTGATTCTTACATAGAAATGACCAACAAAAACATTGCTGACGGAAGCCCAATGCATGTTTATGCCGATAGTGGAGAAATGGAAACCTTTTTGCCTATCCTTTTAAATAACCTGAGAGTTGCATTTAATACTTTCTTTTTAGGTGTTTTTGCATCAATAGGTAGTTTAATAATTATGATGTACAATGGTGTTATGGTTGGTGTTTTTCAATTTTTCTTTGTTGAAAAAGGATTGTTTTGGGAGTCCTTCTTATCTATATGGACACACGGAACACTAGAAATATCTGCCATAATTATTGCTGGCGGAGCAGGAATTACGCTCGGAAAAGGTTTATTATTTCCTAAAACATACTCTCGTTTTCAAGCATTTAAAATTAGTGGTAGAAACGGGTTAAAAATTATTATGGGGGTTAGCCCCGTAATATTTTTAGCAGCTTTTATTGAGGGCTTTTTAACACGTCATACCGATATTCCTGATTTTATTCGGTTTTCGTTTATTTTATTGTCTCTTGCTTTTATTGTTGTTTATTTCGTTTGGTACCCACGTAAGGTTGCCAAAAAAACAACCGACATAGAAAGTATCGTTGAAACGCCTCCAGTTTACATTAAAAAACAACCTTTTAATGTTAATGAAATTCTTTCTACAGCTCAACTTTTTTCAGAAACATTGCGAATCTTTTTTAAGAATATCGGCACTTACTTTTTATTTATATTGACTTGTTCCTTGTTGTTTTCCATTGCTGTAGCAACAGATCAATTAGACCTTTTTTATACACAAAATTATTACTACAGCAGTTATGGATTGTCCGATTTTTTTAATTATTCTGAATACCCTTTAAGTGGTGTTTTGATAGGAATAATGTCATTTTTTATTATTGCTTTTTCCATTTTATTTACCAAACACAAATTAATTTCTAAAAAAACAGAAAAATTTAATGTCAAAGAAAACCCAATTAAAAACATCATTATTTCTTGCTTGTTGTGTGTTCCTCTTTTTGTTGGATTAATAACAATTGGTAATGGTTGGTTCACTTTTCTAGCGTTTTTATTGTTGCCTTTATTAGTGCTGATGTGTAGTATTAGCCTGAACGAAAACTCCTCTTTTTTTACGACTGTTACTCAAGTTGGTGGATTATTACATAATAGTTGGATAAAGTTTATTCTCTCTTCTTTGTTATTAATGTTACTGGTTGGGTTGTTCTACATTTCTGCACAATCCGGGTTAATTAATTTTATCATTTCGTCAGGAATTATTTCGAGTTTAACGGATGATAATGAACTTATAAATACTCTTACTGTTGGAGTTTCAGCATTTTTTGCTGTTTTTAGTTTTCTAGCTTATCTTATTTTAATGACCTCTTCTTTTGGGATTCTTTATTTTACTCTTAAAGAAACCTATACTGCCCAAAACCTCTTGGTTAGAATAAAAAACATTAAAGCAAAAGAGTGAAAAGAATAAAACCATATCTGTTTATTTTTTGTTTGTTATCAACAACGTCTTTATTGTTTGCAAAACAAGACAGTTCATTAGCGATAGACGAGTCGAAATGGGAAAAAACTATAAAAGGAATAGACTACACAGAAACCTATAAAGAGTTTGACAAAGAAGAATCCCAACAACAAAAAGACGTTAGTACTACTCCTTTAAATTACGATTGGAGCTCATTAAAGTATGTTTTTTATTTTATTGTTATAGGCTTGGTTCTTTTTCTAATTATTAAAATATTGGCTAACCTTAATAAAAATCCCAACATAAAAAAACAAGACATTACCATTGAACACATAGAGAAAATTGAAGAGAAAATTCACGAAATAGACTTAGAACAACTTTTAAAAGGTGCAATTGAAAGTAAAAAATTTCACATTGCTTTACGGATTAATTTCTTGATAATAATTAAACTATTATCAGAAAAAAAAGAAATAAACTGGGCCAAAGAAAAAACAAACTGGGAATACTATTCTGAAATAAATGATATTCTACTAAAAGATGGCTTTAAGTCAGTTATTCTCATTTTTGAACCAGTTTGGTATGGCGAACAACATTTAACCGAAAAAGGATTTTATGCTCTCCAGCCTTCTTTTAACAACTTTAAACAACAGCTAGAAACAAATGAATAGAAATGCTGTTGCCATATTGCTTTTTTTACTTTTAGCTGGTGTTATTTATGGCTTTTATTCCTACATACAACAATATAGCCCCGAATACAGATGGATAGAAGATTATAAAAAAGAAAGTGATCAGCCGTACGGGTTAAAAGTTTTTTACGAACTTCTTGATGAAGGGGAAGACGTTACCATTATAAAAAAAGCCTTTAATAAAACCCTTGACACTACTCTTTCTGGCACAAACTATATTGTTTTTGGTAGCTACCTATACATCGACTCGCTAAGGGCTACACACATCTTAAAATATGTAGAAAATGGCAACACTGCTTTAATTGCGTCAAATAGTGCTCCCCTCCAAATAACCCGAATGCTATTGCCAGAAACTGACACCATCCACGATTATGATTATGTGGAAGATAGTTTAATTTCTATTTCTTACCTAGGAGAAAATGATAAGAAAACCCTATCATTTCATCATCAATATCTAAAAGATACCACTTCATATTATTGGAATATTTATTATAAAAAATACCTTAATGATTCTCTTTCTAAGTATGGATTTGAACCCCTATCATATCTTAATAATGAAATAAATAGCTATTCTTTTAATTGGGGAGAAGGAAAAGTAATTATTGTTTCTAGTCCTATTTTATTTACAAATTACAACATCATACAAAAAAATGGATTGAAAAACGCGAATAGAACATTAGCCTTCTTAAATGATGGGGCTCTTTTTTGGGATGAGGTAAGTCAACGACCTAGTTCTGAATTTAATCCAAATGGAATGCTAAGAGGAAACCCTTTGCAGTTTTTATTTTCCCATTACACATTAAGATGGGGCTGGTATTTATTCTTAATAACTGTTGTTGTTTATTTACTATTTAGAACAAAAAGAGAGCAACGGATCATTCCAATTTTACCAAAAAATACCAATTCGACCATAGAATACACTAAAGCTATTGGTGTTTTGTATTTCCAAAAGGGACAACACAAATTAATTGCCAACGAAATGTTTACGCTGTTGTTGGCGAGTTTAAGAACTAAATACAACATCACAACAACCAAAGAAGAGCCCGAATTAATTAAACAAGTTTCTCTAAAATCAGGAATAGAAGAAGAAACAATAATTAAACTGTTTAGACATTTTAGAAAAGTACGCTATAGTCCTATGGCTAACTCAAAAGATTTAATTAATTTACACAACGCTGTGGCGTTTTATTATAAAAATTGTAACTAATGGAAAACGAAAAGACAAATGAACAAGGAAATAGCCTTGATAAGAAAGAAATCGTTAAATCAAAAACGGAAGCTGGACTAAATTCTGAAACAGAAAAAGAACCAATAGAAAAAACAAAATCTGAAGAAGTTGTTTCTCCAGAAAAAGAAGTTACAACCCTTCAAACAAATACTGATATTAAATTTGTAAATGATGTTTTTGAGAAAACAAAAAACGAAATTCAGAAAGTAATTGTTGGCAATGATGAACTTATTCAGTTAATATTAGCAGGAATGTTCACTGGTGGGCATATATTGTTAGAGGGGGTTCCGGGTGTAGCAAAAACACTAATGGCAAAATTAATTGCTCAATGTATGCAAATTGATTTTAAAAGAATTCAATTTACGCCAGACTTAATGCCTTCTGATTTAATTGGTGTTAATGTTTTTAATCTTCAAAAATCAGAATTTATCTTTAAAAAAGGACCTGTTTTTTCTAACCTTGTTTTAATTGATGAAATAAACCGTTCTCCAGCAAAAACACAAGCTGCCCTTTTTGAAGCTATGGAAGAAAAACAAATTACTGTTGATGGAACAACTTATCCTTTAAACCCACCTTTTTTTGTTATTGCCACCCAAAACCCAATAGAACAAGAGGGAACTTATAAACTACCTGAAGCACAATTAGATCGTTTTTTATTTAAGCTTAAAGTTAATTACCCTAGTCTAGAAAATGAGGTGGATATTTTAGAGCGATTCAAAAATGACTTCTCAAACGATCATTCTAGTTCTGTTAATGGAATTATTAACTCAAAAGAAATTCAAAAATGTAATGATATTATTGAAAAAATTCACATCAAAAGTGAATTAATAAAATACATTGCTATAATTGTTAACGAAACCCGTAATAATGGCAGTTTATTTTTAGGTGCTTCACCTCGTGCATCTATGGCAATTATGAAAACAGCCAAGGCTGTTGCATCATTAAAAGGTAGAGATTTTGTTACACCTGATGACATACAAACCGTTTGTTTTCCTGTTCTTAACCACAGAATTATTCTTTCTCCTGAAAAAGAAATGGAAGGAACAACTGTAGACTTAGTTATTAAAGAAATTATTAAAAAAATTGATGTTCCAAGGTAATTATTTCTTATAGTTTATGAAATTAATTAAAAGCCTATACTTAACAGATCGCATATTTTATGTGTTGGGAGGGGTTATTATTTGTTTTTTCACTTCTTTTTTGATTTCATCTTTTTTTTATGTAGCTCTTGGTTTATTGTTCCTGGTTATTGTCTTCTTAGTAATCGATTTTTTTCTTCTTTATACTAAAAAAAATATTGTTAAGGTTAGAAGAACTGTTTCTTCTATTTTATCGTTAAGTGATGAAAACAATATTAGTATTAGTATCAGAAATCGCACCTCTTTAAACTTAAAATTAAAGGTTATTGATGAGTTACCTTATCAACTTGGAGAGAGGGATTTTAGTATTCCCTTTAATTTAGATAAGCAACAAAAAGAAGTTATTAATTATAAACTTAAACCATTAATAAGAGGAGAGTATTCTTTTGGAAATGTCCATATAATGGTAAGTACAAGTCTCTTTTTTATCAGAAAAAAAGAGACAACTTTTTCTCCTTTTAACACTGCTGTTTATCCTTCAATACTACAAATGAAACAACAAGAACTTATTGCTTTGAACCATTCTTCTTTTATCCATGGAGATAATAAAATGAAAAAAATGGGTAAAAGCTACGAGTTTGATCAAATTAAAGCTTACGTGCCTGGAGATGATCCTCGTAATATTAACTGGAAAGCAACCAGTAGAATTAATGAGTTGATGACTAATCATTTTGAAGACGAAAGATCCCAACAAGTTTATTCAATTATAGATAAAAGTAGAATAATGAAAATGCCATTTGGTGGTTTAACTTTGGTAGATTATGCGATTAATACTTCTCTAGCATTATCTAATATAATTCTCAAAAAACAAGATAATGCTGGTTTAATTACATTTTCTGAGTTGGTAGATACTTTTTTAAAAGCAGACAAATCAACCACTCAATTAAAAAAAATATTATTCTCGTTGTATAAAGAAAAATACAATTATTCTGAAGCCAATTATGAACTGCTTTATGCTAACATTAGACGTTCTATTCCTAACAGAAGTTTACTTTTTTTATATACTAATTTTGATAGTATTTATGCTTTAGAACGGGTTATTCCTATTTTAAGGATGATTAATAAATATCACCTTTTAATTGTAATGTTTTTTGATAATACAGAACTTGAAGAATATGCTGAAGTTAAAGCAAAAACGGTATTAGATATTTACCAACAGACCATTGCAAAAAAATTCATCTTGGAAAAAGATCAAATTATTAAAGAGTTAAAAAAACATGGAATTCAAGCTATGAAATGTAATCCAAAAGAACTTTCTTTAAATACCATTAATAAATATTTAGAATTAAAATCTATTGGAGTTATCTAATCTCTTTTATAACTTTATGTTATAATAAAACTTATGTTATGGAGCATTCTTCTATTCAATGGATACAAATCCCAGCTAAAAACTTAATTAGAGCAACCTCTTTTTATGAGAAAATTTTTGATGCTTCTTTTTTCTTTGAAGAATTAAATAAAATACCTCACGCAATTTTTAAAAAGGGAGAAACTGATAAAAAGCTTTTAAATGGAGCAATAATAGAGGTAGATGAAAATAGCGATATTGGATTAAGTACCATTTTGTTTTTTGATGCTACTGGTAATTTTAGCACTATTCTCAGTATGATTAAAGAAAATGGAGGAAAAGTAATAAAAAATAAAACGTTGATTACTAGAAAGGAAAGTAACCGGTCATTCATAATACCCAATACTTATATTGATAATAAGCCAGGGTATTATGCTCATTTTTTAGATTCAGAAGGAAATAGAATGGGTTTATATGGAACTAATTAGTCTGTTCCATTTCGTAATTTTTTTTAGCTTTTTCCTCTTTATCTGTATAATAAATTAGTAGGGTAATAACCAAAATAAGAAATAAAAAAAAATAAAACTTTTTTTGTTTATAAATAGGTCTTTTAGTAATCATTCTATGTTTATTTAAAACACCATCTAAGTTTTCATTCTGTTGTACCTGATGAGTAGAAAGCTCTTTCCTATTTACATTAATTATATTTTTTTCTTCTTCTAACATTCTCTTATTATTCTTATAAAATTACAACATCTTTTTTTTCATTTCATCCAACACACGATATGTTCTAACTTTTGCATTATTTTCTGTAATATTTAATACTTCAGCAACTTCTTTAAAAGATCTTTTTTCAAAAAACCTCATTTCAATTAATATTATTTTTTCATCATTAAGTGTTTCTAACACTTTCAACAATTTTTCTCTTTTTTCTTCATCAAAAAATTCTCCCGATTCTTCTATTATTTCTTTAATATTACTTTCATCAAGATTAACTGATCTTTTATTTTTTGTTTTTCTATAATATTGATTTACTTCATTTAAAGCTATCCTATATAACCAAGAAGAAAAAGGATAACCTCTAAATTCATATTTATTTAAATT
>JAJCYN010000400.1 GCA_029262915.1 Flavobacteriales bacterium | reverse complement strand
AAAATAATTTGTTTTCCCGATTGGTGTAGGTGATTGAATATGTGAAAGAATACATCTTGCGTTTTTGGCTTTCCACCAAAAAATTGAACGTCATCAATAATCAGCACATCAATCATTTGATAGAAGTGAATAAAATCATTTTGTTCGTTATTCCTTACTGCGTCAATAAATTGAGTAGTAAATTTTTCAGAAGAAACATACAATACCGTTTTGCTTGGAAACCTGTTTTTCACATCAATTCCAATTGCATGGGCTAAGTGTGTTTTTCCTAAGCCAACTCCTCCATAAATTAATAAAGGATTAAAGGCTGTTCCTCCAGGGTTTTTTGCTACTGCAAAGCCAGCAGAACGAGCCAATCTATTACAATCTCCTTCAACAAAATTGCTAAAAGAGTAATTGGGATTTAACTGAGAATCTACATTTATTTTTTTAAGGCCAGGAATAATAAAAGGATTTCGAATAGATTTGTCTTTGTTTAAATCTATTGGCATAGAAACAGGGGAATTTTTAATTGCTTGCCTGTTTGTTGCTGGAATTTTAACAGTGTATGGTTTAGTGCCATTTTGACTATTTTCCATTACAATGCTATATTCCAATCTTCCTTCTGGACCTAATTCTTTTTTAATTGTTTTTTTGAGGATACTTACGTAATGTTCTTCTAACCACTCATAGAAAAATTGACTAGGAACTTGTATTGTTAAAACTTTACTCTTAAGTTTTATTGGGCTTATAGGCTCAAACCAAGTTTTGTAACTTTGTAAACTAACGTTGTCCTTTATTACCTGAAGGCAATTTTCCCAAACTGAATTAAAGTCTTTTTGCATTTTATAAAGCTCCCATCTTAAAGTGTTAAAAAATAAATGTTTTCGTTCAAAATTTAACGGATGATTTTAAGAGTTAATTGTTGAAAAATAAATTGCCTTTCTTTCGTGTTTTAACTTTCTATAAATCAATATCTTCTGTACGAAGATAGCGTCCTTGTTTTGCTCTAACAAATATTTGAATAAAAAAGTGAAAAAAAAAACTTTTTAGCTATTGTTTTTTTAAAAACTTTTGTTTTTGATTCTAATATTCTGATAACTAACAGAATAATTTTGGTTCTCGTTAACATAAAAATCTAATCGACCTAAATTGATGCCAGCCCAACCCACTTGTGTTATTAACGTATTTTTTCCTGATAAGTTTCTAATTTTTGTAGGTTTTTCAAGGAAAGTATGGGTATGACCACCAATAATTAGGTCGATATTTCTTGTTTTTTCAGCTAATTTTAAATCAGAGATTTTACCAGATTTATACTTATAACCTAAATGTGATAAACAAATCACTAAGTCACATTTTTTATCCATTTTAAGCAATTGAGCAGTTTGATTAGCTATTGATACAGGTTCGTTGTATTTAGTTCCTTTGTAGAGCTTTTTACCAACTAACCCGTCCAACTCAACACCTATGCCAAAAACGCCAACTTTAACACTTTCTTTCGTGAATATTTTATAGGGATGAATTTTATCTTTTAATATGGTGTTGTTAAAATCGTAATTTACATTAACAAAGGGAAATTTGGCAAGAGGAAGCATTTTATCCAAACCATCAATTCCATTATCAAAGTCGTGGTTACCTATGGTTGCACAATCATATTGCATTAAACTCATTAATTTAAAGTCTATTTCACCATTGTATAGGTTAAAGTAAGGTGTTCCCTGAAAAATATCTCCAGCGTCTAATAGCAACACATTTTGTTCTTCACTTCTTATCTGTTGAATTAATGCTGCTCTCCTTGCAGCTCCACCTAATCCTGGGTATTTCGGATCGTTATTTGGAAAAGGTTCTATGTGGCTGTGCACATCATTGGTATGCAAAATAGTGATTTTAACATATTTCTTTTTTTTCGCTGCAAAGGAACGAAGCGGAACTAGATTAAGACTCGCCAAACCAAATCCACTTAATAACGTTTGTTTTATGAATTTTCTTCTATTACTCAAGAGTTATCCTCCCATCTAATTTACCGACTAATTGATTGCCTTTTTTGTTCTCTGAAATGCAATATTGAATAATAGCATCTCTTAGCTTAATTCCAACAGGTTCTATTTTTATAGGGTTCAAAAAGAAATTCATTTTATCGCCACCATTGGCTAAATAATCTGAGGTAAGTACTTTAATAGTTTCGTGATTCTTCCAATCCTCAACTATTTCAACAACTTCATTTCCAAAATCAAGTAATAAACCTCCTGAGATAGGCTGCCCTCCCGCTTTTTTTAAATATTCAATTAATTTAGTTTGATTTTCTTTTGAAATTGTAACAACCACCAATTCATTTTCAAAAGGCATTAATTCGAATATTTTACCTTTTGTTATTTCTCCTTTAGGAAGGGAGGTTCTTAATCCTCCAAAATTTAATAAGCAAAAATCTATATTATGATTATCTGATGGTTGATATAGTTGATTGGCTACCTCCAAGCTTAAATCGGCCACTAAGTTGCTTAGCTTGGTTTCTGGCTTTCCTTTTTCTTTTGGAAATTCTTCAGCAGAAATAACCAATACTTCATTCATTTCGGCATCTAATTTTTCTTTGTAAGGCTCTATTAAATCAGTAGCTTGTTTATTGTCAGAGTAGGCAGAACCTAATTCAATGGAAGTATCATTAGTTTTATAATAAACAGGAGGTTTGCATTCTGTTAAAAACAGAATTGTAAAAAAAAGAAAGGAATATTTTACAAAAAATCTCAAAAGAATATGGTTATTTTCGTTGACTAAATTAGGATATAATATTTAGTATGTACACATCTAAAACAAAAATAAGAGTGAGGTATTCCGAAACTGATATGATGGGATATTGCTATTACGGTAATTATGCAACTTACTTTGAAGTAGCTAGAGTAGAGAGTATTAGACAGTTAGGTTTTAGTTATCGAAAAATGGAAGATGATGGAATTGCATTACCTGTTTTAGAATTTTCAATTAAATATTTTAAACCTGCGTTTTATGATGATGAGTTAACTATAGAAACAATCATAACCGAATTACCGAAAGCAAGAATTTATTTTACATATAAAACTTTTAATGAAAAAAAAGAACTATTAAATGAAGCTTCATCTACATTGGTTTTTATTAACAAAAACACGATGAAACCATGTACGCCACCAGAAGATTTTATTGAAGAAATGAAAAAACATTTCTAAAAAAAATACCAACTAATTATTTAATCGTAATATTGCGATTAAAATAAATGCTTTAATGAGTAAATGATTGAATATTATTTGTGGCAATACGTTTAATAAACAGGTAACATTATCATATTTACTTATTATATCATTTAATCATTCGTTAAATGGGAATCACTAAAACAAAACAATTTACATCAACTCAAAACCGTAAGGCAGAACTATACAAAGCCTTAGGACATCCTGCACGTATTGCTATTATTGAGTTTTTGATTAGTCAAGATTCTTGTGTTTGTGGAGATATAGTGGATGAATTACCCTTGTCACAATCTACTATTTCACAACATTTAAAAGAATTAAAGGAAACAGGAATAATAAAGGGAGATATCGAAGGGGTTAAAACCTGTTACTGTATTGATGCTGAAGTTTGGGCTGAATTGGATGATATTAGTAGGTTGCTTATGAGTAGTTATTCTGAAAAAAATAAATGTTGTTAAAATTTGCTCATTGAGCGAAGTCGAAATGAAGGAAATTACAAGTTTCACTTTGGCTCTGCTCGGTGAATATTAAATTATATATTATGAAAACATCAGAAGAATTAAAAGAAGTAGTACGAGAAAAATACAGTGAAATTGCTAACCAAACTAAAGAAGAAAACGAAACATCTTGTTGTGGTGCAGGCGAATGCTGTACAGTTGATTATGCTGTTTTTGCTGAAGATTATAGTAGGTTAGGAGGTTATAATACGGATGCTGATTTAGGTTTGGGTTGTGGGATACCAACAGAATTTGCTCAAATAAAAGAGGGAGATACAGTGCTAGATTTGGGATCTGGAGCTGGTAATGATTGTTTTGTTGTTCGTGAATTGGTTGGTGAATTAGGGAAAGTAATAGGAGTTGATATGACAGATGTGATGATAAATAAAGCGAGAGAAAATGCAGAGAAGTTAAATTTTAATAACGTAGAATTTAGAAAAGGAGACATTGAAGAGCTACCCGTTGGTGGAAACAGAGTAGATGTAGTGGTTAGTAACTGCGTGTTAAACTTAGTTCCTGATAAAGAAAAAGCCTTTGCAGAAACATATCGAGTGTTAAAAACTGGTGGACATTTTAGTGTAAGTGATGTAGTGTTGAAGGGGGAGTTGCCAGAGAATTTAAAAAATGATGCTGAAATG
>JAJCYN010000399.1 GCA_029262915.1 Flavobacteriales bacterium | reverse complement strand
GTTGATACTGCTGGTAGAATTGATAAATTTAAAAACCGTTACGCTAAACATACAAAAAAATAAGAATGTCATAATATTTCTTAAAAAGTCCTAGTTGTAACTAGGACTTTTTTTATTTTAGTACTTTCTAACAAAGTCCTTACTATGAACATTATATTTTTTGAAGATAAACGGTCCCAATTTCTTCCATTAGCTTATACAAAACCTATTGCAAAAATTAGAATAGGGATATTAACGATTGAGGATAAATGGAGGAAATATTTTCAAGAGCAAAATATTCAAATAACTACATCCTACATTACAGAAGATTATTTATCTACTAAATTCCCTTTAATTGAAAAAGATGAAAATATCTTCATCAATTCTAGATTTTTACCAAATGATAGATTAGCAGATTTTGTTATTAATAATTTGATAGCAGATGAAGCTATTATGTATAATGATAGTTTAGTTGCTTCAAAATGTACAATGGAACAATTCAAAACAGAATCTTATTACATTAAAGATTATAACGAAAGCTTTATTTCGATTGAATTAAAAAAGATTACAGATATTTTCTCAAAAAATGACTTAGCCATTGAACAAGATTTTGAATTGATTACAAAAGGAAGAAAATCAACATTAATTAGTTCGACAAATACAATTCTAGGGGACAATATTTTCATTGAACAAGGTGCAAAAGTTGAGGCTTCCGTATTAAATTCTTCAACAGGACCAATTTATATAGGTGCTAACACAGAAATAATGGAAGGAAGTTTAGTTCGAGGCCCATTTGCTTTGTATGAAGGAGGAGTTTTGAAAATGGGAACTAAGATATATGGAGCAACTACTGTTGGAAGGTCTTCTAAAGTTGGTGGAGAGGTTAATAATTGTGTGATTCAAGATTATTCTAATAAAGGACACGATGGGTTTTTAGGAAACTCTATAATTGGTGAATGGTGTAATTTAGGTGCAGATACCAACACCTCTAACCTTAAAAATAATTATGGAGAAGTGAAATTATGGTCTTATAAAGACCATAATTTAAAAAATACTGGATTGCAATTTTGTGGTTTAATAATGGGAGATCATTCTAAATGCGGAATTAATACAATGTTCAATACAGGAACAATAGTTGGTGTTTCAGCAAATGTTTTTGATAGTGGTTTCCCAAATAAATTTATTCCTTCTTATAGTTGGGGAGGTGCAAATGGTTTTGATGAATGTAAATTAGATAAGATGTTTGAAGTTGCTGAGCGAGTCATGGGAAGAAGAGATATTGAGTTGACCAATAATGATAGAGCAATTTTAACTGCCATTTTTGAAATTACAGCCAAATATCGCTAATAATACCGCCAAAATTTCAGTTATAAAGTAATGGCACGACTCTTGAAAATAGAGGAGAAGACGGTTGTTCTTTAAGTAATTATAGAATAGCTGTCAATATGACTTAAAAACAGGCTATGCCTGGGATGATTATTTAGATAGACAATAAGATGAAAGATAGTTTTGATATGGATAATATAATGATAAGCAATGTACTTGATGAAGATGCAGAGTTTATTCCATTATTATCACCGGATGATGAAGAGCAGATTAATGCTGAGGAAACTCCAGATGAGTTGCCAATTTTACCTTTGAGAAATACAGTTTTATTTCCTGGAGTCGTAATACCAATTACAGTTGGTAGAGATAAGTCTATTAAATTAATTAAGGAAGCTTATAAAGGAGATAAGACTTTAGGTGTTGTCTCGCAAAAAAATGATGAGGTAGAGGATCCGACAGAAGAAGATTTGAATGATGTAGGAACGGTAGCATTTATTCTTAAAATGCTAAGAATGCCTGATGGCAATACGACTGTTATTATTCAGGGAAAAAAGAGATTTAAGGTTAAAGAGATCACTCAAAAAGAACCATATTTAAAAGCTAAGATTAAGGAATTTAATCAACTGCAAAAACCTTCAGGTAAGGGTTTTGATGCTTTGGTAGCTTCTATAAAGGATTTAGCTTCTCAGATTATTGAACAATCTCCAACGATACCTACAGAGGCAACTTTTGCAATAAAGAATATAGAAAGCCCTACTTTCTTAATCAATTTTATTGCATCCAATATGAAAGCTGATGTTGTAACGAAACAAAGTTTGTTGGAAATCCCTGAATTGAATGAAAGGGCAAACCTATTGTTAGAACATTTAACAAAGGAACTACAGTTATTAGAATTGAAAAATGACATTCAATCTAAAGTTAGAACGGACTTAGATCAACAGCAAAGGGAGTATTTTTTAAATCAGCAGATTAAACAAATTCAAGAAGAGCTTGGGGGAGATCCCCAACAACAAGAGATTGAAGAGTTTAAAAAGAAAGCAAAGAAGAAGAAATGGAATAAAACAGTAGCAGAACGATTTGATAAAGAGCTGCAAAAATTTCAACGGTTAAACCCGCAAGCTGCTGAATATTCAGTTCAATTGAATTATTTAGAAACACTTATAGAATTGCCTTGGGAAGATTACACTAAGGATAATTTTGATTTAAAAAGAGCTCAAAAAATATTAGATAAAGACCATTTTGGGTTAGAAAAAGTTAAAGAAAGAATTATTGAGTATTTAGCTGTGTTAAAACTTAAAGGAGATATGAAGTCACCTATTCTGTGTTTGTATGGCCCTCCAGGAGTTGGTAAAACTTCTCTAGGAAAGTCTATAGCAGAAGCTTTGGATAGAAAATATGTAAGAATGTCATTAGGAGGAGTGAGAGACGAAGCAGAAATTAGAGGACATCGAAAAACATACATTGGTGCAATGCCAGGGAGAATTGTTCAGAACATTAAAAAAGTGAATTCTTCTAATCCTGTTTACGTTTTGGATGAGGTGGATAAATTAGGAACTAGCCATCAAGGAGATCCTTCTTCTGCTTTATTAGAAGTTTTAGATCCCGAACAAAATTCGAATTTCTATGATAACTTCTTGGAGCTGGATTACGATTTATCTAAGGTGTTGTTTATCGCTACAGCAAATTCACTTTCTACCATTCAGCCAGCATTGAGAGATAGAATGGAAATTATAGAAATTACAGGATATACTGTTGAAGAGAAGATAGAGATTGCGAATAAACACTTAATTCCTAAATTGCTAAAAAACCACGGATTAAAGAAAATTCATTTAAGTTTATCTAAGTCAATTATTGAAAAGATAATTACCGATTATACGAGAGAATCAGGAGTTAGAGGATTAGAGAAGAAAATAGCAAAAATTGTTCGGAATAGAGCAAAATACATTGCAATGGAAGAAAAATTTGATGCAAAAATTTCTCAAGAAGAACTGTTGAAGATTCTTGGTCCTGGTCACTCTAAAGATAAATATCAAGGTAATGAAGTTGCTGGTGTTGTAACTGGGTTGGCTTGGACTTCAGTTGGTGGAGACATCTTATTTATCGAATCGAGTTTAAGTAAAGGAAAAGGAAAATTAACTCTAACTGGTAACTTAGGAGATGTAATGAAGGAGTCAGCAGTAATTGCATTGGCTTACTTAAAAGCACATTCAGATTCATTAGGTTTAAAACCCGAAATATTTGAAAAGTGGGATGTTCATATTCATGTTCCTGAAGGAGCAACTCCAAAAGATGGACCTTCAGCAGGAATAACAATGTTAACAGCTTTAGCTTCTGCATTCACTCAGAAAAAAGTGAAAAGTAATTTAGCGATGACTGGAGAAATTACTTTGCGAGGAAGAGTATTGCCAGTAGGTGGAATTAAAGAGAAAATTTTGGCTGCTAAAAGAGCAGAAATTAAGGAGATAATTTTATCAGAAGATAACAAAAAAGATATTGAAGAAATTGGTAGTAAATACTTAAAGGGATTAACTTTCCATTATGTTTCAACTATGATGGAAGTGGTTGATTTAGCGTTAACTAATCAGAAGGTAAAAGAAGCTTTAAAAATTGCTTGATTTGATTTCAACAAGTGTTAATAATTAATTAAAAGTTTAAAAATTATTCAGTACTAAAAAAATTATTTTTGTTAGCCTTACTTACCGATGAAAATAATAAAAAAAGAAGAATGAAATTTATAGTATCGAGCGAAATCTTATTAAAGAAATTACAGTTAATAGGCGGAGTATTAAATGCAAGTAATACACTCCCAATTTTAGATGATTTCTTGTTTGAAATAAAAAAAGGTGAATTAAGTATTACTGCTTCAGATTTAGAGACCACTATGGTTACAAAAATCTCTATCGAAGCAAAAGAAGATGGAGTAATTGCTATCCCGGCAAAACTGTTGTTAGATACACTTAAGACTTTTCCAGACCAGCCATTAACGTTTACGATTGATAATGAAAATTTTGGAATAGAAATTTCTTCAGATTATGGTAAATATAAATTAACTGGACACGATGGAAGTGAATTCCCTAAAACACCTAAATTGGAATCACCATCAACTATTGATGTTGATGCATCTATTCTTTCTAATGCTGTAAATAAAACATTATTTGCTAGTGGAAATGATGAATTAAGACCTGTAATGTCTGGTGTTTTCTTTGAGATAAATAATGATGATATTACCTTTGTTGCAACTGATGCTCACAAGTTGGTGAAATATAAAAGAACTGATTTAAAAGCAGATAAAGGTGCATCATTTATTTTACCTAAAAAGCCATTAACATTACTTAAAAATATTTTAGGAAATGTTGGTGAAGATGTTAAAATAGAATATAACGAAACCAATGCAATGTTTTTGTTTGGTTCAACTAAAATGACTTCTAGACTAATCGATGGAAAATACCCTAATTATAATGCAGTTATTCCAACAGAAAATCCTAACAGTTTAACAGTTGGTAGAAATGCACTATTAAACTCAATTAAAAGAGTTTCTATTTTCTCTAATAAAACTACTCATCAAGTTAGACTGAAAATGACTGGGAGTGAATTGCATATTTCTGCTGAGGATTTAGATTTTGCAAATGAAGCAAATGAAAGATTAACTTGTCAGTATGAAGGAGAAGATATGGAGATTGGATTTAACTCAAGATTTTTAATTGAAATGTTAGCTAATTTAGAATCTGATGATGTAAATATTGCAATGTCTGCATCTAACAGAGCAGGAATTTTAACACCTTGCGAGAAAACAGATGATGCAGAAGAGGTGCTGATGTTAGTAATGCCTGTAATGTTGAATAATTAAAATTCAATTATTGAGATATTTAAAACTGTCATTCATATAAGAGTGACAGTTTTTTATTTTTAAAAAAGATGAAATTATTAAAACAATTATGTGAAATTCATGCTCCAGCAGGTAGCGAATATAAAATGACTGAATTTTTATTGGATTACATCAATAAAAATCAAACTGACTGGAAAGTTCAGCCCCAAATAATATCAGGAGAGGATTTTCAAGATTGTATAATACTGGTGTTTGGAAAACCAACTACAGCTATTTTTGCTCATATGGATTCTGTAGGTTATACAACAGGTTATAAGAATAACTTGATTAAAATTGGCGGACCTTCTGCTAAAAAAGGAGCAAAATTAGTTGGAGAAGATAGCCAAGGGAAAATAGAGTGTACTTTAAACTCAACTGAAGATGAACATCAATTTTTGACTTATTCAGCAGAATATGATAGAGAAATTGATAGAGGAACAACATTTACTTATTTACCTAATTTTAGAGAAGATGACAAGTATGTGCAATGTTGTTATATGGACAATCGGTTAGGAATGTGGAATGCAATAAAAATAGCTAAAACATTAGAACACGGGGTAATTGTATTTTCTGCTTGGGAAGAACACGGAGGAGGAAGTGTTGGTTATTTAGCTCGATATTTATATGAACAATTAAATGTAAAACAAGCATTAATTTCTGATATTACTTGGGCTACAGAAGGCATACCACATAATAAAGGTGTTGCTATTTCTATGAGAGATTCAGGTATCCCTAGAAGAACGTATTTAAATCGAATTATAGAATTGGCCAATAAAAGTAAGGTGTCGTACCAATTAGAAGTAGAAAGTGCAGGAGGTAGTGATGGTAATGCATTGCAACGATCTCCTTATCCTCTTGATTGGTGTTTTATTGGTGCTCCAGAAGACAATGTTCACTCACCTGATGAAAAAGTGCATAAAAAGGATATTGAAGCTATGGTGAATTTATATCAGTATTTGATGAAGTATTTATAATTACCGTTAATCTTCAAAATGTGACCGTTAAATAAAAAATATAAGGTTTTGCTAAATAATGATAGATTAAAAGTATTTTGTGTTAAAATTTTAATCTAAATTTTGGGGAAAAGAAATATAATAATTGGTTTAATTTTCTTTATAACAAATGTAATAAATACAGTTGCTGTTTCTCAGACGGTTAATAATGGGCAATTTGTTATACGTGGAAGTGGTTATGATTATGGGAGTACTATAGAGTTAATAGATGGAAACTTACTTTATATTGGAGTTACAACTACTTATGGTAATGGTGGTAAAGATATTCTACTTGTAAAATTTGCACAAGATTTCTCAGTTATTTGGCAAAAAACAGTCGGTACTAGTAGTGATGAGTATGTTTTTGATAGAGAATCTTCTTTCGAAAACTTAGATGGAACAATTATGATTGTCGGAAATACTACCTCAGGGGTAATAGGAGGAGAGGATATATTATTGTTAAAATTAGATAATCTTGGAAATGTATTATGGTCTAAAGTTTATGGAGGAACCAATGATGAAAGAGGAATGACAATTGAAAAATGCTTGGATGGTGGATACATAATGGGAGGGAATACATACAGTTATCCCAATGGGAATAATAATATTTATTTGGTTAAGATAGATTTCC
>JAJCYN010000398.1 GCA_029262915.1 Flavobacteriales bacterium | reverse complement strand
GATTCAACTAAATTTAAGAGCTTTAGTAATTTAATAAGTTCGATATAATCACTTGTCAGAGAGAAATCAATAAGCTCCATTATTGCTCGTATTCTGGATCTAAGAAATTTTTAATTGAAGTATTAAATTCTTTAGGTGTTTCAAAGAAAGGGTAGTGGCAACTTTTTTTAATTACTTTTAATCGAGCCCCTTTAATATTTTCCTGAATTGATTGAGTAGAAGCAAAAGGAACATTGTCTAAATCTCCTGCTATAATTAACGTAGGGCAATTAATAGCATCTAAACCATCAATAACATTAAAATTATAATAGGTTCTTTCTAATAAACTATTTACAAGCATTAAATTACTTGCTATTGCTGGATTAAAATTCATTGGCTCATAAAGTTGGGTTATTGTTGCCTGATCAACTAAATTTACCTTATCTCCAAGTAAAATGGCTTTTTTAAACGCTTCTTCTTCTCTTTTTTCAAATGCTGCAGACATCATAGTTTGCACCAATTCTTTTGTGTCTTCCTCACTTCGTTTTTGTTGCATATTACTAAAAGTTTGGTCGAAATAATTAGAATTACTTGGAGCAGGGGAAATTAGAATAAGTCGATTTAAATTGTTTGGATATTTTTTTGCATAGGTCATTGCAAGTAGAGAACCCCAAGAATGACCAACAAGATTAAGTTTCTCTATTTTTAAGTGGATTCTTATACTTTCTAAATCTTCAACATAAGTTTCAATGTTAATACTAGATGTATCTTGAGGGAATTCAGTTTTTCCGCAACCTCTCTGGTCATAAAATATTATTTGATAATCCTTTGCTAAATTTTTAAAGTGAGGAACCAAGTAATCATGAAATAAACCTGGGCCACCGTGAAGCACAATTAAAGGTTCTCCTTCTCCCATTTTTTTAATGAAATGTTTAACTCCATTAATATCTATAGTTTCTTGAGTTGTTTTAATGTTTACCCCTTCTTTAGTGCTATCATTTTTAGTTTCTCTTTGATTATTAGAATTACCACAGTTGGTTAGTACTAATAAAGAAGAAAACAATAACAAAGAAAAAAATACTTTTTTCATATATAAAATCTAAAATTCACCCAAAGATAATAACAAATAGTTAATTTAAAAATTAAACTGATTTAAGGTCGTTTATTGTTTTTGTTGGATCTTCAGATTTAAAAACAAAACTCCCGGCAACTAAAACATCAGCACCGCAATCCAGCAATTTTCTGGCATTAGTAGAAGTAACACCTCCATCAATTTCAATTAATGTTTTGGAGTTTGTTTTAGCAATCATTTCTTTTAAGGCCGTTACTTTATTATAAGTATTTTCAATAAAAGATTGACCACCAAAACCTGGATTTACAGACATAATTAGAACTAAGTCAAGATCGTTGATGATATTTTCAAGAACATTAATATTGGTATGTGGATTCAATGAAACTCCAGCTTTCATTCCTTCATCTTTTATAGCTTGGATGGTTCTATGTAAATGAGGGCAAGCTTCATAATGAACAGTTAATATATCTGTTCCTGCAGCTTTAAAGTCTTTAATATACTTGTCAGGTTCCACAATCATTAGATGGACATCAAATGGTTTGTTTGAGAATTTTCTAATGGATTTAATTACTGGAATTCCAAAGCTAATATTGGGAACAAAAACACCATCCATCACATCAATATGAAACCAATCAGCATTACTTTTCTCAAGCATTTCGCTTTCGCTTTGAAGATTTGCAAAATCTGATGCTAAAATTGAAGGAGCTATTAAATGAGACATAATTTTCAAAAACTATTTTGCAAATTTATAAAAAGAGTAGGAGTGTTAAAATTAAAAAAGCGAATGTTTTCAACATTCGCTTAAATCAATGTGGAGTTTTGAATATCTATCCAAGATATGTCTTTAATAATTTACATCGAGATGTATGCTTTAATTTTCTTAGTGCCTTTTCTTTTATTTGTCTTACTCTTTCTCTCGTTAGCTCAAATTCTTCTCCGATTTCTTCTAAAGTAAGTGGAGATTTACAATTAATTCCAAAATATAGCCGTAAAACTTCTGCTTCTCTGTAGGAGAGTGTAGAAAGAGACCTTTCTATTTCATTCCTCAATGACTCTGTCATTAACCGCTTGTCCGGATTTAATATGCCTTCTTTTTCAGTTAATACATCGAGCATAGTATTACTTTCTTCATCAGAAGATAGAGGTGCATCAACAGAAATATGTCTTCCAGAGATATTCAAAGAATCTTTAACTTCATCAGAGGTGATTTCTAACAATTCAGCAACTTCATCTATAGAAGGTTCTCTTTCATGTATTTGTTCCAATTGTGCGAATGTTCTATTGATTTTAGTAATACTCCCTATTTTGTTAAGAGGTAACCTTACTATCCTTGCTTGCTCCGCAATAGCTTGCATTATACTTTGTCTAATCCACCAAACTGCATATGATATAAATTTAAAACCACGTGTTTCATCAAAACGTTCAGCAGCTTTAATCAAACCGATATTTCCTTCATTAATTAAGTCAGATAAGTTTAGGCCTTGATTTTGATATTGTTTAGCTACAGATACGACAAACCGTAAATTGGCTTTGGTTAATTTTTCAAGAGCATCTTTATCCCCATCTCTTATTAGCTTAGCTAATTCGGTTTCTTCTTCTGCTGTAACTAATCCTACTTTTGAAATGTCTTGGAGGTATTTATCTAATGAAATTGTTTCTCGGTTGGTTACCTGTTTCGTAATTTTAAGTTGTCTCATAAACTTGTTTTAGATGTTTAATCTACCGTAAGATACGATTCATCTACATGAAAGTTACATATATCCAAGAAAGTTTTAAATAAAAAAGTCCTTTGCTATTAGACAAAGGACTTATAAGGTAATTTACATAGATTATAAATTATGCTTCTTGCTTTTCTGGCTTATCTAATAACACTTTTCTAGAAAGTTTAAGTTTACCTGTTTTAGGATCTACAGCGATTAACTTTACATCAATCATTTCTCCTTCCTTTAAGACATCTTCAACTTTCTCCACTCTTTCGTGTTTAATTTCAGAAATGTGCAATAAACCATCTTTACCAGGAATAATCTCAACAAAAGCACCAAAATTAGTAATGGATTTAACTTTTCCATTGTAAACCTCTCCAACTTCAGGTATTGCGGTAATTGCTTTAATCTTAGCTAAAGCAGCATCGCTTGCTTCTCCATCATTTGTCATAATGGAAACAACACCAGTATTATCTACTTCTTCAATAGTTACGGTAGCACCTGTTGTTGCCTGTATTTCTTGAATAATTTTTCCTCCAGGTCCAATTACAGCTCCAATCATTTCTTTTGGAATAGTAATTTGAACTATTCTTGGAGTGTGAGGTTTTAATTCTGTATTTGGAGCAGCGATTGTCTTAGCCATTTCACCTAAGATGTGTAATCTACCATCTTTAGCTTGATTCAATGCGTTCTCTAAGATCTCGTAGGGTAACCCATCAACTTTAATATCCATTTGACAAGCAGTAATACCATCTACAGTTCCCGTTACTTTGAAATCCATATCTCCTAGGTGATCTTCATCTCCTAAAATATCAGATAATACAGCATATTTTTCGTTACCACCGTCAGTAATTAATCCCATAGCAATACCAGAAACGGGTTTCTTAATTTTAATTCCCGCATCCATTAATGCTAAGGTGCCAGCACATACGGTTGCCATAGATGAGGAACCGTTTGATTCTAAAATTTCAGAAACGATTCTAATCGTGTACGGATTATCTTCTCCAGTTGGTAACATCGGTTTAATAGCTCTTAATGCTAAATTTCCATGTCCAACTTCTCTACGACTAACTCCACCTTTAAAACGAGCTTCACCAGTTGAGAATGAAGGGAAGTTATAATGTAACATGAATTTTTCTGATCCATCTTGCGTAACTTCATCAATCATTTTAGCGTCCCTTTCATTACCTAAAGTAACCGTTGTAAGGGATTGAGTTTCACCTCTGGTAAATACTGCAGAACCGTGTGCTTGTGGTAAGTAATCAACTTCACTCCAAATAGGACGTATTTCATCCATTTTTCTACCATCTAACCTTTT
>JAJCYN010000397.1 GCA_029262915.1 Flavobacteriales bacterium | reverse complement strand
TAACTGAATCAGTTATATTTCCATCTAAGTAGGCTGCCGGTGTATTTGTTGGACCTAAAACGAATAATCCATTTTCAATATCGCTTGCTATAATTATTCCTGAAGGTAAATATGGATACACTCCCCAAGCTCCATTAAAACCATTTCCTGAAAATCCGGGAGAAGTATCATAATTACCAACTTCAATCATATTACTAGGATTACTAACATCATGTATTACAACTCCATCCCGATAATAAGCTGTCACCAAATAATCATTAATAAAAAATGTATTATGCTCTATCACATTTTGACCTGGACTTGACTGAACCCTGTCTAATTCTGTTATATTAGCAAGATTACTTACATCATAAGATCCAATAAAAGCATTACTAACTTCATCTGTAGTATATAATGTTTGTCCATCATCTGATATCCAACAATTATGAGTAAATGAATTGGGTGTATTTTGAGTTTGCAAAGTTACAGGTGCTGATTTATTACTTACATCAACTACAGTAAAAAAACCATCATTAATTGCAGCTCCCCATAATGTATCCCCTCTAACCATTCCATCGTGCAAATAAAAATCAGTATAACTTCCTAGCTCTGCTGGACTTAATGGGTTTGTCGTTAAATCTAACATAACCGTTCCAAGTGCTGTTCCAGCTGTGTCCTTTGTTCCCATAACATAAGCAATTCCATTCTCATCTATAAATATATCATGAGCAGATATAAATGGGTAAGTAGTTCCTGAGAAAGTGGAAACATCTCCAACTGTTATCGCTCCTGGTAAATTTGACATATCAATTATCATTAACCCCCCTCCCGTTTCATTCGTAATATACGCATGGTCATTCCAAACTTTTAAATCCCTCCAAATGCTACCTGCTCCTGAAACATAAAAAACTTCAACTGGTGCAGTTGGAGTAGAAACATCAACTATTGCAACTCCGCCATTCATCCCAACTAAAGCATACTCATTTCCAGCACCATCTACATGTCCCCAAATATCACTTAAATCACCTCTAGCTGCTGGAAAAGGAAGATTGGCAAGTAAGCTTATATTAAGTTGAGAAAATCCAATAAATGAATACAAGACTATAAAAGAAAAGAGTAGAATTCGTTTTAACATTTTAGAAAATTTTAATGATATGCTGCAATTTACGAATTATATTGCATCTTATATTTTAAATTATACTAAAGGATAGGATTCTTAAACAAACGGTAGGTTATTAAAAACTAAAGTTTAACCCTTATCTTTCTCATCACTAAAAGCAGTAGGTAAAAGTTTTATTCCTTTTTTTTGAACAAGTTTTATTAAAAAAGGTAAGAGTAAACTTGCTCCAGGAATTAAAGCAAAAGGTACTCCAATACCTAATACCTTTAATAAATCATAAACTTGTGTACGCAATTCTTTTTCTTCTTCTTCAGAAACATTACCCTCTTTTATATACTTAATCAAAATTTTAGATGCTACCTGTGTTTCTGTAGCTTCCGTTTTTATGTTCACTATTAATTCTTGAAATGCTTTACTCGCTTTTTGTTTATGAATAGTGATTTTTTCAGAGAACTCTGTTTTACCTTCTTTTTCTAGAATAGAGACATCAATTTCAACACTATCTTCTTTATCAGACATATTTTAATACATCTTTTTTAATGTATAGTCATCAAATCTTAATAAATAAGAATTAGTGTTTTCAAAACCACTTTCTATCCCCGTTTTAAAAAAGTTTAAATTTATTGACATTCCTTTATGCTCTCCCATTGAATCTGGAGAGAATAATGTTCCTTGATTAAGGAAACTATTACCAAAATAGTAAGCAATATCAAAGCCTAAAAATGTATTTTTTGAAGGATATGTTTCTGTTTTTTCAACATAATTATTAATAAAATTGGTCGTTAATGAATCTTGATAATCAATAAATCTTGTTGAACAATAATGAACGTTTAATTTTTGATAATACTCCAAATCGATGTTATCGTATCTCATCCATTCTTCCAGACCTATTAATGTTACTCTGTAATCTTTATAATCTCTTTTATTTAGTGTTGTTATTAAATAGTTGAATAAATTAGTAATAAAAGTTTGATCTGAAGCTGGAACAAATATTACATTATTTTTAGCTGGTTTAAGATTGTTAACCACATCTGCTATATTCGTATTAATATTTAATGTTTTAATTGTAGTATAAATAGTGGTATCTTCAGAACTCAATATTTGATTATTATATGTTTTAATATATAAATCAACTAATGTTTTCTCTTTGGCTTTATCATATGCTATAGCCAATAAATTTTCTGTTTTAAAACTGTCCACCACTAACATACAAATTTGCTTTATTGTAGTAGATTTTGAAGGAATTGCCTTAAACACATACTCATTACCCAATAACATTTTATTGCTTTGTTTTACTGGAGATACGATAGGAATTTTATTGGCTTGAGCAAACTTAACAACATGCTTAAAATTGTTGTAATACAATGGACCAACTATTAAATCAAGGTTTTTCATTTCAGATTTTAACAATAAATTTTTTGTTCTTAAAGAATCATTTCCTTTGGTATCGTAAACATAAACTTTGAACTTACAGCTATCTATAGAAATTGAATCTAATGCCATTATAAAACCATTATAAAACTCGATGGCAAATTTAGATTTTGGATAAATTGATTTCTTCTCCAATGCATTTCGATTTTCTACCCTTTCATCATTTTCATCCAAATAAAATGGCAACAATAAACCAATACTATACTCAGGTTTTTTCACAACAACTCCAGTATCAGCCAATAATCTTTCAATCTTCTCCCCAATTACAGATATATTACTCGACACATTAACATCAGTTGAAACTGTTGACGAAAGCTGTTTTATAGGTATATAAATTGTTTCTCCTAATTTCAATCCTTGTTTTAACCCATCATTAACTATTTTAATAGAATCTACGGTCGTTTCATATAACCTGCTTAGTGAATAAAGCGTTTCTCCCTTTTCAATAGTATGTGTTTTGTATTTCAATTGTACTACAACAGGTTTAATAGCACCATCTTTCTTTATGTTTATAACAGGTATCCTTATTACTTGACCTTCTTTTAATCCATCATTCACTTCTGGATTAGCAGCAACAATCTCTTTTTGTTTTACTTTATAAAGCTTAGCGATAGAATATAGTGTCTGCTTCTTTTTTACTTCGTGGTTAATATAATTGCCATTTGTTTTTACCTCAAGTTCGATGTCCTTCTTTAATGGAACAAATATTTTTTCACCTATACTTAACCCATCAGCAACACTTGAATTTTCTTTTTTAATTACTTCTAAAGGAACATTGTATTTTTTATGAATAAAATAAAGTGACTCTCCTTTTTGAACGATATGAATATAATATTGTTTTCCTTTTATTGTATGAACTTCTAATGAATCTGTTTGAGCATAAGATACTTGAGAAGTAACTAATATTACAACTAAAATAAATAGACTATATATTGTTTTGTTTTTCAAATTACTCCCATTCTATTGTTGCTGGTGGCTTTGAACTAATATCATAAACTACCCTATTTACACCTTTTACTTTATTAATAATTTCATTAGAAGTTTTTGCTAAAAACTCATAAGGTAAATGACACCAATCTGCTGTCATTCCATCTGTAGATTCAACAGCCCTTAAAGCTACAGCTTTTTCGTAAGTTCTTTCATCTCCCATCACACCAACTGATTGCACTGGTAATAACATTGCTCCTGCTTGCCAAACATCATCATATAAATTTGCTTCTTTCAAGCCTTTTATAAATATATAATCAACCTCTTGCAATATTTGTACCTTTTCAAGAGTAATATCCCCCAATATACGAATTGCTAAACCAGGTCCTGGAAAAGGATGTCTACCTAACAAACTTTCTTTTAGTCCCATAGACCTTCCTACCCTTCTCACTTCGTCTTTAAAAAGTAATCTTAATGGTTCTACAATTTCTAATTTCATATAATCAGGTAACCCCCCTACATTATGATGTGACTTAATAGTTTGTGACGCTCCTCCGTCAACAGAAATGGATTCAATTACATCGGGATAAATGGTTCCTTGTGCCAACCATTTCACATCTGAAATTAGATGAGATTCTTCATCAAAAACATCAATAAATGTTTTCCCTATAGCTTTTCGTTTTGCTTCAGGCTCTGAAAGTCCAGCTAAAGCAGTATAAAATTTAGCCTTTGCATTAACACCTTTAACATTTAACCCTAAGTGTTCATATTGATCTAAAACATTGGTAAATTCATCTTTCCTTAATAATCCATTATCCACAAAAATACAATACAAGTTCTTACCTATTGCTTTATGTAATAACGTTGCAGCTACTGTAGAATCGACTCCTCCTGATAAACCCAATACAACTTTGTCATTTCCTATTTTCGATTTTAAATCATTTACCGTGCTTTCCACAAAAGAGTCAGGTGTCCAATCTTGTGTAAAGCCACAAATATCAACGATAAAATTTCTCAGTAAAACTGAACCTTCTGTAGTATGGTAGACTTCAGGATGAAATTGAATTCCAAAAGTTTCTTCACCTTTAAATTGATAACCAGCAACTTCAACATCAGAAGTACTTGCAATAATCTCTATATTTTCTGCAACTGTTTTAATGGTATCACCGTGACTCATCCACACTTGAGAGTTATCCGGTATCCCTTTTGTTAAAACATTTTCTTTATTTACATAAGATAAATTTGCTCGTCCATACTCTCTAATCTTTGATGGCAAAACACTTCCTCCATAATTCTGAGCCATATACTGAGCACCAAAACAAACTCCTAATAATGGCTTTTTTCCTTTAATTAATGATAAATCAGGTTTAGGAGAATCTTCATCTCTAACAGAAAATGGGCTTCCAGATAAAATTACTCCTTTAAAACTATCAATATCTAAATTTGACATTTTATCATAAGGATGTATTTCACAATAAACGTTTAATTCCCTTACCCTTCTTGCTATTAATTGGGTATATTGAGATCCAAAATCTAAAATCAGTAACTTCTCCATAATTGCCGCAAAGATAAAAGATGTAAGTTGATTACAATATATTTAATTCATCAACTTTCCACATCTCTTAATAACTTTTAAACAGATGTTAACAAAAGAATATGGCAGAAGCAACTTAATTAAAAATATTACCGTCTATTTGTTACGAGGTTTTTAAGTGAATACCTAAATGGATTTTCCTAAACCGCTTTTAAACCTGTAATAATTAAATTAAGATGTCTTTTTTTAATAAGAAGATTGTTTTAAAATTTCTTTTTACAACTCTTTTTTCATTCAGTTATGGATATTCCATTGCTCAAGTTCCTACATCATGTTTTGAAATCGAAAGTATTTTAGTAGATGCTTGTGGATCCCCTGAAGGGGAGAATGAAATGGTACGTTTTAAAGTTGGTCCTACAGCATTAAACACTTCTAACATAACTGTAAATTGGCCAAATAACTCTTGGCAGGGAATTTGCCAAAACGCAACTACTACAGGAGTTGTTACCTCATTAAACAGCACTATTTTAAGTTGTGGCTTATTAATAGAACCTACTGGAGGAGTCCTTCCTGCAGGAGCAAATGTGTTAATAATAACAAGTACAGCTATTGACGTTACGGCTAATTCATTTGCAAATTTAAGCGACACATTGTATGTAATTTTTCAATGTGCAGGCAATACTACTGGTCATTTTGCCAATTATAATACTACTCCCGGTTTAAGAACATTAATTATTTCTTTTTCTGTCCCTGCTAATTGTAGTGACACTGTAACTTATGACAGAACACTATTGGTTAATCAAAATGGAACACTTGGAGGCACAACAGCTCTAAAAAATGGTGCTTTAGCAAATTTTGATTGGCCGGGAAATATTTCTTACGATAACCAAGGGTGCCAAGCTCCATTTAATCCAACATCTATTACTGCAGATACGTTAACAACATCTTCATTGACAATATGCCCTGGTGACAGTATAAATATATTTGCTACAACTCAAGGTGGTATTCAATCTATTTTTTGGACTGGAGGATTAGGTAGTTTTAGTAATCCAACTATTGATTCAACAACTTACTTTTCATCTCTAAGTGACTCTCTCCCTTTTCTCTTAATAGTTGGAGGAATTTCTTCCTGTAATGACACCATTTTTGACAGCCTTTTAGTTAATATTACTAGTCCCATTAATGTTTCTATTACAGGAAATGATACTATAAATCTCTGTCAAGGACAAAACCTAACTTTAACAGCAAATGGTGCTCCTAATTATTTATGGAGTACAGGAGGAACTTCAAACTCAATAAATGTAAGTACTGGAGGAATATTTAGTGTAACTGGAAATAATGCTTGTTTTTCAGATTCAGATTCAGTTTTTGTTAATTTAATTCCTCAAATCAACGTAAGTATTGCTGGATCTGATACGATAACTTTATGTCAAGGGAATTCTCTTACACTTAATGCGTCTGGTGCACCTAACTACTTATGGAATACTGGCTCAACACTTGACTCTATTATTGTTTCAACGTCTGGAAGTTTTTTTGTAACTACTTCCAACAGTTGTTTTACTGTTTCCGATACGGTGCAAGTGAACGTAACCCCTCAAGTAAATGTAAGTATACTTGGACCTGATACTGTAACAATTTGCACAGGAAATTCAACATCCCTTCATGCAGCAGGAGCTTCAAATTATATTTGGAGTACAGGATCTTCTCTTGATTCTATTGTTGTTTCAACAGCCGGAAGTTTTTTTGTAACTACTTCTAACAGTTGTTTTACTGTTTCCGATACTGTTCAGGTAAATATAGCACCTCAACTAACAGTTAGTATAACTGAGCCAGATACCATTAATATTTGTCAAGGAGATTTTGTCACTTTGCACGCAACTGGAGCAAGTTCTTTTCTCTGGAATACTACAGCTACTACTGATTCTATCACAGTAAATACTGCTGGAACTTATTCAGTATCAGCGACAGGAAACTGTCCGTCAAATACAGATAGTGTCTTAGTAATTCTAATTCCACAAATTAATATCTCTATTTTGGAAGGAAACCCCACTATTTTATGTCCAGGATCCACATTAACACTGCATGCAAACGGAGGAGCGAACTATTTATGGAATACTACAGAAACTACCGATTCTATTATTATTAATGCAGTAGGTCAATATTATGTTTCATCAAGCAATGGTGTTTGCCCAACTGTTTTTGATACCATTAATATCATTAATGACGTTATACCAGCTGCTTTTATTAGTGGCGATAGCAATTTATGTATTGGTTCTACAATTATACTTAATGCAAATGGTGTTGGCAATTTTAGCTGGTCAACCGGAGCTTTTGGAAGTTCTACTATTGTTACTTCTGCTCAACAAATCATTTTAACCTCTAATAATAGTTGTAATAATTCTATTTCAGACACATTAACTGTCACAGAAGAAGATTGTAGCATTCCTACTGGTGTTTTTATTCCAAATATACTTACTCCTAACAGTGATGGCTCAAATGACGATTTTAAAATAACTGGAATCAATATTAGTTCTATGGAAGGGAGTATTTACAATCGTTGGGGACAGTTATTATTTGAATGGAATGATCTTAATATTAGTTGGGATGGTACCTATAAAGGAGATATTGTACCAGAAGGCACTTATTTCTACATCATAAAAACAACATTTATAACTGATATAACTGAAAATTTTAAAGGAACTGTATTATTACTTAAATAATATTTAACAAAATAAATGAAATTGTTAATATTTTTAGTATAAATAATACATTTTCAGGCATTTATGTCATTTA
>JAJCYN010000396.1 GCA_029262915.1 Flavobacteriales bacterium | reverse complement strand
AACAAGATAGCTGGTCAACTAAAGAGGTAGACATTATTTACTACTCTAGCTATGCTCCAGAGAATATCAACATTATTGCCTTATCGAGTGCAAATGCAGTAATAAAAAATGGGAATAATGGTTTTGCTAAAATTGGATCGACATTGTCATTAGACAATTTAAGGTTAAACGTAGAAAATAAAGAAATAAAGAACTCAGAATATTACATTCATGTTTTTCCAAATCCAGCAAAGTCTTTTATTAATGTAGAAACAAATTCACCAGATAATCAATCTATTGAAATTTACAATTTATCAGGTAAAATGTTATTGAACTCTTTATTTAGTGCACATTCTAAAATAGACATTTCTAATCTGCCTTCTGGAACTTACTTTTATAAAGTATCTAATACTTTATCTGGTAAAATAACCGCTACCAATAAATTTAACGTAATAAGGTAGTTCCGTTTACTTTTTGTAAGTTATTGCTTTTTAATGAAATACAGTGTACATTCGTATTTCCATTTTTAAAAACTATAGATTATGAAAAAAACGTTACTTTCTTTAATAATGTTTACGGGTATTGGTATTTACAGCTCTCAAGCTCAAATTACTATTGCGTCTGGAGATGTTGTAGGTGCTGGAGATGTTGTAGAACAAGCAAGAGATACTATGCCAACTGTTAATATTGGTGGTGGTGGACCTAGTCAAACATGGAATTTCGGTGCCATAGCACAACACGCACTTGATACATTATTTTTCAAAAACCCGACTCCTTTGCCAGGTAGTTCAAATTTTTCTGGTTCAAATGTTGGTTTGGAAGACACTAGCCAAGATAGTACATGGACCTATTTAACCAAAAACGGTGTAGGATTATTCGTTGATGGTATTTATCAAATACAAGGCGGGGTTGGAACCGCTATTCCTTTTATAACTACTATTATTACATTCCCTTCTAATATGGGGACGAGTTTTGGTGGGCCATGGAATGGAAGTTTGGGTAGTTTTCCTATTGGACAAGATGTTGATGGTCCTGGACCACAAGGAGTAATAGATTCTTTAAAAATTACACGTCAGACCATATTAGCAAGTAATATTGACGGATGGGGAAATGTTACGACCCCTTTTGGAACATTCCCTTCATTAAGACAAATAATTAGTGAAGAAACTATTGATACAACTTGGCAATTAGAGGGGGGTGTTTGGTCGATTATTAGTCCAATAACTCTTTCTGTGTTAAATGGACTTGGAGCTGGTCTATCAGACATTTCTTTTGATACAACAAGGACTGCAAGGTGGTGGACGGATGATCCTTCTGCTAGATTCCCTATTGTAGAAATGGATTATGAAGCAAATGGAACAGTTAATGAAGTATTATGGCAAAAATCTTCTCCAACTGTTAGCGTTGATGAACAAATTAAAACTATCTCTGGGGTTTCATTGTATCCTAACCCTGCTGCAACTGAAATTACTATTGATGTTTCGACTACGCTCAACAACAATAGCCTCAAAATATTAGATGTTACTGGTAAGTTAATTTCAACAACCAGTTTTAATACGAATAAAATAACCTTATCCGTTTCAAATTTGGATGTTGGTGTTTATTTCTACAACATTTATGATGTTGATGGAAATGTGCTTCATTCCAACAAATTTGTTGTAACTAAATAAGTTATAAATTGTTTTAAAAAGCCCTAGCAATTTAAATTGCTAGGGCTTTTTATTAGTACAATAATTGGTGAGGATAAATTGACATGTGAGTATTTTTAATGTGTTTATACATTACCTCTTTTAGCTCATCTGTGTTTATCTTTTTCACCGCAGAAATATAAACGGTAGGGTCATCTACTTTAGACATCCACATCTTTTTTAAATCTTCCAATGAATAATTTTCGCGCGTTTTAGGAAGTAAATCGTCTTCGTCTTTTTTTACATAAGTAAAAGCGTCTACTTTATTAAAAACAACAATGGTTGGTTTATCTAAACCTCCAATATCTTTTAATGTTTCATTTACCACACTTACATGATCTTCAAAGTTGGGATGAGAAACATCTACAACATGAACCAGTACATCAGCATCTCTAACCTCATCTAATGTAGATTTAAATGATTCTACCAAATGATGCGGTAGTTTTCTAATAAACCCAACAGTATCCGTTAATAAAAATGGTAAATTTTGAATTACCACTTTTCGTATTGTCGTATCTAATGTGGCAAAAAGTTTATTCTCAGCAAATACATCTGATTTACTCAGTAAATTCATTATAGTAGATTTCCCTACGTTGGTATACCCTACTAAAGCTACTCGAACCAGCTGCATTCTCTGCTTTCGTTGAGTAGATTTTTGTTTGTCTATTTTTTTTAATTTATCCTTTAACAAAGAAATTTTTTGAAGAATTATTCTTTTGTCGGTTTCGATTTGCGTTTCCCCGGGCCCTCTCATTCCTGCCCCACCACCTTTTTGTCTGTCCAAGTGAGTCCACATTCTTGTTAATCTAGGTAATAAATATTGGTACTGAGCTAATTCTACCTGAGTTCGTGCATGGGCCGTTTGAGCTCTCGTTGCGAAAATATCTAAAATAAGGTTGCTTCGATCTAAAATTTTAACTTCTAAAATTTTCTCTATGTTTCTAAGTTGTGACGGTGATAGTTCATCATCAAAAATAACCATATCAACATCATGTTCTTTAACGAAGTTAAGAACATCTTCCATTTTCCCTTTTCCGATAAAAGTTTTTGGATGTGGTCTATCTAATTTTTGAGTAAATCGTTTTAATGTTTTTACTCCAGCTGTCTCAGCTAGAAACGCCAATTCATCAAGGTACTCATTGGTGGTACTGTCGTCTTGATCTCGAACGGTAACACCAACTAAAACAGCTGTTTCTGGGTGTTGCTCTAAAGTGCTGTGTGATTTTTTTTTCAACCTATCTTACTTAAAGCCAACCTCTCCCTAAAGCAAGAGGTTTAATTACACCCGCCCAAAGAATGAAGACTAAGGCAATTATATAAAAAATAGCTCCTTTTTTATGCTTCAATTCATCGCTAGTAGCTTTCTTAGATTTAACTCTTCCTAAAGTAATTAATACTACAACCAACAACATTACAACAGCGTGCTCCACAGTCCAAAATCTTGCAGCTGAATTATGCATTGTAACTCCAAAGTTATCTAATCCTGTTTTAACAATATCACTCATCGCATAAAGCACTATTCCAACTAAAACTTGGATATGGGTAAAACTTATCAATAAAATAGCAATTAAATTATCTGATTTTCCGTAAGGTTTTTTTCCTAACCATCCTGCTAATGATTTAACTATAGCCAACAATAAAAACAGCAATATTAACAACCTTAATCCTGAATGTGCGTGTACCATTTTAGTTCATTTAGTGTATAGCAAATGTAAGTAAAAGAGTGTGTTATTTAAATTAAATATAATTAATCTTACCGCTTATCATTTTACAGACATATTGTTTCACTAAAAACATTATTTTTGATCTTCATTAATTCAAAGCTAACCCCATATGAAAAACATATTTCTTTTCATTTTTATCATAAGTTCAGTTGTTGGTGCTGCTCAAGAAACATTTAATGTAAATGGTGCTCATAATAAAAACCATAATTATTATGCGTTTACAAACGCAATAATTCACCTTGATTATCAAACAACAATTGAAAATGGTACGCTACTAATTAAAGACCGAAAAATTATTGCCGTTAGAGAAAAAATTGATGTCCCTGCCAATACAGTTGTTTATGATTTAAAAAAGAAACATATCTATCCTTCTTTAATTGATCTTTATTCTGATTATGGGATAGCTAAAACTGAAAAAAGTAAAACAAGAAAATTTAGTCGCCAGTTTGAAACTAAAAATAAAGGTGCTTTTAATTGGAACCAAGCCATTAAACCTGAAATTGAGGCTGGGAAGCTGTTTAAGGTCGATGCTAAGAAAGCTGAAGAGTTAAGAAAATTAGGTTTTGGAGTAGTGTTAACCCATCAACAGGATGGAATAATGAGAGGAACTTCTGCTTTAGTTACTTTGGGGAATGACAAAGCAAACGCAGTAATGCTTAAAGACAATGTAGCAAGTCATCTTGCTTTTAACAAAGGTACTTCAACACAAAGTTATCCAGGTTCTTTAATGGGAATGATAGCATTAATTAGACAAACTTATTATGATGTTGATTGGCTCTTCAATAACAATAACGTTGATGAATATAATATCTCACTTAATACAATAATTGAAAACTGGAAATTACCTCAAATTTTCGAAGCCAACGATAAGTTAAACATTTTAAGAGCAGATAAAATTGGAGATGAATTTGAAATGCAATACATTTTTAAGGGAAAGGGTGATGAGTATCAAAGAATAAAAGAAATAAAAGCAACAGGAGGAAAATTAATTATTCCTATAAATTTCCCAAAAGCGTATGAAGTAAACGATCCTTATAATTCATTAATCATCAGCTATTCTGATGTGAAAAACTGGGAACTTGCTCCTTATAATTTAGGAATTGTGTCAAACAATCAAGTAGAATTTTCTATTACTACTTCAGACTTAAAAGATAAAAAAATATTCTTTAAAAACTTAAGAAAAGCAATAAAACTAGGTCTTTCTGAACAAAATGCATTAAAAGCGTTAACCTATTCTCCAGCAAATTTTATTAATGAATATGATAGAATTGGAAGTTTAAAAGAAGGTAAATTAGCCAACTTTATTATTACTTCCGATAATCTTTTTGCGGAGAAAAACATCATTCACGAAAACTGGGTGAGAGGAAAAAAATATGTAATTTCTGATTATAACATTATTGATGTTAGAGGAAACTACAGCTTAAACCTTGGCAAAAAAGTCTATGATTTAAAAGTAAAAGGGGAACCGAAAAAATTAAAAGGGAGTATAGAAATTATTGGGATCAAAGATGACAAACCAGACACAAGCAAAGTAAGCGTTTCTATCAAAATTAATGGAAACAGCATATCATTAACCTTTAATCCAAAAGATGATTTTGAAAAAGGAACAGTTCGGTTAAGTGGAACGGTAACCGATAATGCTGGAATTTGGGATGGAAACGGGCAACTATCAAGTGGCTCTTGGATTAAGTGGTCGGCAATAAAAGGAAAAAAGGGGAGTGAGAAAAAGAAAGAGAAAAAAGAAGAAAAAATAGATTCGTTAGTTATTCCAAGAATTCAATACCCCAATATGGCTTATGGATTTGATTCACTTCCAAAAAC
>JAJCYN010000395.1 GCA_029262915.1 Flavobacteriales bacterium | reverse complement strand
TTGGTCGATAGGTGTGAGAATGTTTATGTGTCTGGTTGGGGAGGAAATATATTAGGTGGAGCCGGTTTAACTGGAATGCCAACGACTACAAATGCTCCTCAACAAACTTCTGGAGATGGTTTTAATTTTTACTTATTTGTTATGGAAAGAGACGCTCAATCTATGTTGTTTGGAACTTATTTTGGAGGCAATTCAAGTCAAGAACACGTTGATGGAGGTACTAGTCGATTTGATAAGAACGGTATTGTTTATCAATCTGTTTGTGCTGGTTGTTGGGGGAATAGTGATTTCCCAACGACACCTGGAGCCTGGTCTAGCACAAACAACAGTAGTGGGTGCAATAATGGTGTTTTTAAGTTTGATTTTGAAATTATACCAAAGGCACAATTTACAGTTGATAATTTTCAGGGATGTGCTCCCTTAACGGTAACTTTTACCAATTCGAGTAATACCACCGATTTTTATTTATGGGATTTTGGCGGAGGTGATACTACTTCTCAAATTTTTAATCCGATAAAAACGTACAATACTCCTGGGGTTTACAATGTTACTCTATTTATTAGAGATTCTATATGCAATACCGTTGATACTGCCTTTCAAACGATAACTGTTGATCCTCCTATTTTGATTAATGGAGGTGATACTACAACCACCTGTGACACCACAACATTAACAATTTCTACAACAGGTGGACCTACATCCTTTATTTGGTCAAGTAACAACCAATTTACTGATACTTTAAATCCTATCCTAACCGATTCTAGTTATCTCGCTACTGTAACTGATACTACTTGGTATTTTGTTATGGCAACCAATGGACCTTGTTCTGCAATTGATAGCTTTTTAGTCAATTATCCAGGATTCCAGATAGATGCTTTAGGTGGAGCTATATGTCAAGGTAATTCTGACACACTTGGAGTTACCAACTTATCTGGACAATCATTAACCTATAGTTGGACCCCAACTTCAAGTATTATTAGTGGTGCAAATAGTGCCAATCCAATTGTAAGCCCTAATTCTACTACAACATACGTTGTTACTGCTCAAAATAGCTTTGGCTGTCAATTTACCGATACGGCCGTTGTAGCTGTTTCTGGATTCAACCCTAATAATATCACTATAACCGCAGATCAAGATACGCTCTATGAAGGGGAGGGAACATTTATGCATGTTACCCCAAATACTGGTTTTACTTATTTATGGGTACCGCCTATCTTTTTAACCGATCCAACATCATCCGATCCTTATGCCAATCCTCCTACAACTTTTACATACACGCTAAACTTAATAGAAACATCTAGTAATTGTCGTTTTACTAAAATGTACACACTTTATGCTTTTGAGGTTAATTGTGGTGAACCTGATGTCTTTATTCCCAATGCATTTACACCAAACCAAGATAATGAAAATGATATCCTATTTGTAAGAGGCAGGAATATCGAAAAAATGGTATTAAAAATTTATGACCGATGGGGAGAATTGGTTTTTGAAACAGATAAACAAACTCAAGGTTGGGATGGTACTTACAAAAGTGAATTAGTTGATCCGGGTGTATTCGTTTATTACCTTGAAATTATATGTGTAGATGGACAAGAATACTTTAAAAAAGGAAACATAACCGTAATTAGATAATTTTGAAATTGCTTACCAACATATCACTCTTCCTCATCTCATGCCTCATCGCTCAGACTTCTTTTGGGCAAGACATCCACTTTTCGCAATTTTATAACTCTCCCTTAAACTTAAATCCAGGGTTAATTGGTGGATTTAATGGAGAATTTCGTTTAGTTGCCAATCAACGTACACAATGGAATTCAGTAACAACTCCTTACACTACTTATGGTTTAAGCGTTGATGCTAAAAATATATTTAATTCGCCTGTGAGCACCGGTATATCCGTTTACCAAGATAAAGCAGGAGATTCTGAATTTAGTACCTTACAAGTTGCTTTAGGAGGAGCTTATACCATACAATTAGATTCATCTCAAAGCCTTAGTATTGGGGCACAGCCTACTTTTACCCAAAGAAGCATTAACTATAACAACCTACAATTTGACAACCAGTATAATGGTAATTTTTATGATGCTAATCTTGGGAATGGAGAAACATTTTCCAACGATGGTAGAACCTATTTTAGCTTACATGGAGGAATTACCTGGAATTATAAAATTGCTCAACGTAAAGAAGTTGGAGCCGGTATTGCTCTACACAATATCATTAGACCTCAACAATCATTTTTTAACGAAGATATTCCTCTTCATCGGAGATTTACTATAAATACCAATGGCCTATTTGCTGTTAGTGATAAAATAGATGTATTGCCTAATATCATATGGCAAAAACAACATAAATTTCAAGAGATCATTTTTGGTGGACAAGGAAAATATCACCTCAATAATGGAAAGTATAAAGCTCTTTATGCTGGAGTTTGGTATCGTAATTCTGATGCTAGTTACTTTAATGTAGGAATGGATTATGGTAATTTTCATTTTGGTATCAGCTATGATTTAAACCTTTCCTCATTAAAAGTTGCCAGTAACCGAAGAGGTGGTTTTGAATTTGCTCTTATCTACATTTTTTCTCGATATAAACCTGACCTTAGGCGTTACAAATCCTGCCCTGATTATATATGAGTTTAAAAGCTATAAGTAACAAGTTGAAAGTTATTCAAAATACTATTTACTCTAATTCTTTATGGAAACATTTATGTATACCTAATTATACAGTTCTAACTTTTTTACTTTTTACTTTTTACTTTTCACTTCATGCCCAAGATCAAAAAAACTTTGTTAAAAATGGGGATAAATTAATTGAAAAATATGGCGATTACTACGGTGCATCTATTTGGTATAAGAAAGCCTTAGATTTTGATTCTACTTATTTGGAAATTGTTTTTAAGTATGCTGAAGCACTTAGAGGTTATAATGATTATGCAAAAGCAGAATCAAAATATTACTACATCTATAAAAAAGATAGGGGAATAAATTATCCTTTAGCCCCATTTTGGTATTCTATGATGCTAAAATATAACGGCAAATATGCTGATGCCAAAAAATCATTTAAACGTAGTAAACGTTTTTTTTCAAAGGACAGAAAAAGCTATCATTACTTGAAAATAATGAACGAAATAAAATCTTGTGAAGAAGCCATTAATATTATGAGAGACTCCGTTCCAGTAGATATTAATAATATGGGGAATTCCATTAACACTTACAATGGAGAGTTAAGCGGAACGCTATTGAATGACTCCACTGTAATTTATTCTTCATTAAGAGATGAAAAAATGCAAAGTAATAATATAATAGTTGACACATCTCTATATCTATTCCGACTCTTCCAAGGAAGCAAAAAAGGTGATATTTGGAGTCTAGATGATAAATTAAATGAAAAAATTAATGAACCAGAATTTAATGTCGCTAATGGTTCTTTAAACGCAAAGGGAAATGTTTTTTACTACACACGTTGTGATAGAAGCTTTAATTGTAAGATATACGCCATCAACTACAACAATGGTGAGTGGGAAGTTCCTTTTGAAGTTAAGGGAGTAAACATTGAAGGTTTCAATACAACTCATCCTTCGATAGCCGAGGTAAATGATAAAGAAGTGCTGTTTTTTTCATCTAATCGCGGAGGTGGTGAAGGACAAATGGATATATGGTATGCTCGAAAGGATGCCAATGGAAACTTTATGGCTCCACGAAATGCTGGAAATAAAATAAACACCATTGAAGATGAAATAACACCGTATTATAACCCTAAAGATTCAACATTATACTTTAGCTCCAACTGGCATTATGGCTTAGGTGGTTTTGATATTTTTAAATCAAACTCAGATCTTCTTACTTTCGGAAAACCAGAAAACATGGGATATCCGATTAATACGAGTACCAATGATATTTATTACAATATCCGTAACAGTACTGCTTTAATTACTACTAATCGAATAGGTTCTTACACTAAAAAAGGTGAAACGTGTTGCAATGATATTTGGGTGTACGAAATACCAGATACAGTAAAACCAGTTTATACTACGCTAGAAGAGTTAAACCGTTATTTACCGGTTAGGTTATACTTTCATAACGATCATCCAAATCCTCGAACCAGAGACACCTTAACCGAATTAAATTATATGTCCACATACAAAGATTACACAAGACTATATAATGAGTATAAAAGAGAATATGCTAAAGGTTTAAAAAAAGAAGAGAAAGTAGATGCCTTGTTAGATATAGAAGACTTGTTTAGCGAACAGATTGACAAAGGTGCTAATGATTTAAGTATGTTTACTCCCCTATTGATTGAGGAATTAGAAAAAGGGAAAACGGTTACCCTAACCATAAAAGGTTTTGCCAGCCCTTTATCCAAATCTGATTATAATGTTAATTTAACCTTACGTAGGGTATCAAGTTTAATCAACTATTTAAGTGAATACGGAAGTGGGCAGTTACTACCATACATTAACGGCACAGCAGAAAGCGGAGCAAATTTAAATTTTATTAAAGTTCCGTTTGGAGAATACCAATCGGTTAAAAACATTAGTGACGACATTAAAGATCAGCGGAATTCTATTTATAGTCCAGGAGCAGCACTAGAACGTAAAATAGAAATTATTGCTATACAAGCTGATGACACCAGTCAAATAGCAATGGATGGCTCTGAGATAGAAAAACTACCATTATTAACTTTTAAGGATTCTATTATTCATTTATCAGTTGGACAAACAGAAAAACCACTTAAAATTATTAATAATGGAGAAGCCCCATTAAAAATATTCTCTGCCACATTTAGTTGTGAAGGGTTTACTATCGATTTACCAGGATTGGAAATACCTCGGATGGAGCCATTAGAACTTAAATTAACCTACAATCCTAAAGAACACCATACCAAAACTTGTACTGTAGAGTTTTTAACCAACACTATCCCAAACAAGATTAGGAAGACAATTGTGATTGAGTAAATTATTCAATATTATCTAAATTAAAAAGCCTCACTTAAAATTAGATGAGGCTTTTCTATATCTAAAGTTTAATTAACTATTCAAATATTTCATCACCTAATTTGGTGTTCTGTTCTATAGAAGTTACTTCCATATCAATAATTTGTGGTCCAGCAATTTGCTTTATCTTATGTGCATAATTAATCCCATTTATAACTTTATAATTGGAAAATTCAGATACAGAAGTCATTGACCCACCACCAGCTTCTTCTGGTAATTCAGTAATTTGCATAGCTTTTACTTGTAAGCTACTCGCAACATCATACCACTCTGTTTCTTTGTTACCACTCTTTTTAGTAACTTCTATCTTATAAGCATCTTTACCTTCTATTGGTTCAATACCTAATAAAGCATATTTACTCCCTGATGCCGTATAATCAATATCACTGAACATCACTGAACTAGCTTTTAAATCTTCTAACTCTTCCCCTTCCACATCTGTACTACCTTGCATTCCACTCATTTTACCCTTAACACCATCAAATGTTTGTTTTTGTATTACCATTGGGCCCATTGTTATAGACATCGCATATTTGTTGGGT
>JAJCYN010000394.1 GCA_029262915.1 Flavobacteriales bacterium | reverse complement strand
TTGATTTGTTCAAAATTTCATTAGCCACTCTCTTAATGTCTGCTGTAGTTACTTTTTGATACTTCTCAACTTCTAAATTGACATCATTTGCATCTCCAAGCAGTTCAGCAAAGGATAAATTCATTGCTTTATTTAAAACACTTGTTTCAGAAAATTGGGTAGTAGATTCAATTTTGTTTTTAACCTTAATGAGTTCATTTTCATCAACCAAATTCGATTTAATAATTTCTACTTCTTTTAAAATTGCATTCTCAGCATTTTCAAAAGAAACACCCTCTGACAGTTTACCATTTATTGTTAATAAACCATCATCAAAACTTCCTGAAATAAAAGCACCTATTTCGCTAAATAACTTTTGTTCTTTTACTAAAGAAGTATGAAGTCTTGATGATTTTCCAAGAGAAAGAATATCGCTTAATAAATCTGTAGTGTAATAATCAGCATGCGTTTTGCTACACATTTTATAAGCTTTATAAATAGCATTTGCAGGAACATCTCGTTCTACTTTTAATCTTTTTTCTTCAGTCTGTTGAGGTTCTTTTGGTAAATTTCTGTTAGGTACGTTTCCTGAGGGAATATCTTCAAACCACTTTTTGGTTAATTGTTTTATTTCTTCCAATTCTATGTTCCCGGCAATAGTTAAAATTGCATTGTTTGGTAAATAGTGTTTGTAAAAAAATGTTTTTACATCATTCATTGTGGCATTTTCAATGTGACTAATTTCTTTTCCAATTGTAGCCCATTTGTATGGATGAGTTTGATAAGCTAATGGTCTCAACAATAGCCATACATCTCCATGAGGTTGATTTAGGTAGTTTTGTTTGAACTCTTCAATAACAACATTTCGTTGAACTTCCAAACTTTTATCTGTAAAAGCTAAGCTTAACATTCTGTCAGACTCTAGCCAAAAAGCTGTTTCTAAATTATCTTTGGGTAAAGTGATGTAATAATTGGTAATATCATTGGATGTAAATGCATTATTGGTTCCACCAACTTTTTGTAATGGTTCATCGAAATTAGGGATGTTAACTGATCCTCCAAACATTAAGTGTTCAAATAAATGAGCAAATCCAGTTTGATTTTCGTTTTCATCTCTTGCTCCAACATCATAGAGTAAATTAAAAGCAACAATAGGGGTAGATTTATCTTTATGCACAATAACTTTTAGCCCATTTTTTAAAGTAAATTTTTCAAAATTTATCATTGATTAAAAATTGAATTTTTTAGAATTGATACTTGTTAAAGCTTGTTTATAATCTGTAATAATATCTTCAATAATTTTACCTACAGGCTCTATCGAGTCAATTAATCCTGCAACTTGACCTATTTCTAGTTCACCTTCATCTAAATCACCTTCAAACATTCCTTTTTTAGCCCTACCTCTTCCTAAAATTTCTTTTTGCTGTTCTGGTGTTGCTCCACTTATGATGGCTTCGTTAATTTCATTATAAAACTTGTTTTTAATTAATCGGACTGGAGTGACATCTTTTAGTGTTAACTGGGTAGAATCATCTTTAGCACTAACTATTTCATTTTTAAAATTAGTATGAGAAGAAGCCTCTTCTGAAGCTGCGAATCTACTACCCATTTGTACACCATCGGCTCCAAGAGTCATTGCGGCTAACATTCCTTTTCCGGTTCCAATACCTCCCGCAGCAATTAAAGGAATGCCTATCCCTTTTTTTATCATTGGTATTAAACAGAATGTTGTAGTTTCATCTCTTCCGTTATGCCCTCCTGCTTCAAAGCCTTCGGCTACAATAGCATCAACACCAGCATCTTGAGCTTTAATTGCAAATTTTACCCCTGGTACTACATGAGCTACTTTTATGTCGTTTTTATGGAAAAAATCAGTATATTTTTTAGGGTTTCCGGCAGATGTGAATACAATTTTCACATTCTCCTCTAAAATAATATTAATTAACTCATCCATTTGTGGATAAATCATAGGTAGATTAACCCCAAAAGGTTGGTCTGTAGCTTTCTTGCATTTTTGAATGTGTTTTCTAAAAGTTTCAGGATACATTGATCCAGCTCCAATTAACCCAAGCCCGCCACTATTACTAACAGCTGAAGCCAATTTCCATCCGCTATTCCATATCATCCCTCCTTGTATAATAGGGAAAGAAATATTGAATAAAGAAGTGATTTTATTATTCATAACTATTAAAATATTGTTAATTTGAATTTCTACGAAACTACAAAATACTAGTATTAATCGTATTTTTAAGCAGATTATTTTAATATAAACTTGTGTTGATAGATATAAGTTTTATATATTTGCATTCATGCGAAAATTGCTGCTAACATTAGTATTTGCGTTAATTGCTTCTATATCAGTTTATAGTCAATATTACATTGATTATGGGTTTTCTGGCGGTGTAACTAACTACTTGGGAGAGATAGGTGGTGGAGAAGGAACTAGAAGAGGTGGTATTTCGGATATGAAGCTTAATTTTTCTAGGTGGACTGTTGGGGGGTTTTTTAGGTATAGAATTTCTCCAAAATTTGGAGCTAAAGCGTCATTGAATTACATTAGGCTTACTGGTGATGATGCTAAATCATTAAATCCGGGAAGGAAAGGGAGGAATTTGAACTTTAACAATGACATGTTTGAGTTTTTGCTTAATGGAGAATTATATCTCTATAAAGTAAATGATGTAGGTCGAACAGGTCGATATTCTACCGATTTTAATTTATACTTCTTTTCTGGAGTTGGATTATTTTTTAGTAATCCAAAAGGGCAAACACCTAGTGGAGAATGGGTGCCTTTACAGCCACTTCAAACAGAAGGAGTTTCTTATAGCAGGTTTAACCTTGCTATTCCATTGGGATTAGGATTTTATTATACTATAAATAGAAAGTATAGACTGGGTATGGAAGTTGGATGGAGAACAACGTTTACTGATTATCTCGATGATGCCAGCACTGTATATGTGGCTCATTCAGATCCTTTGACTGCTAGTGTGGCTAACAAAACAACACAGGCTGTTATAGATGCTATAGAGCCTGTGGATGGACAACCTTTTCCTGCTGTAACAACTTATGGTCCAGGTAAAAAAAGAGGAGATCCTGAGCATAATGATAGTTATGCTACAGTAACGGTTAACTTTAGTTGGGCAATTAGAGGGAGGAGTAAGTTTTATAAATCCAAACACAGTTGGGTTCTTGGTAAGAAGAAAAGAAGAAGAAGAAAATCGAGAGCTAAATTCTAAGCTTAAAGTATAGATCGTGAAAAGAGCATATTTTATGCTCTTTTTTTATTTCAATCGTTTTAAATATTAACAATACATTATTTACTTTTGAAGTTTGAAAATAAAACAATGAAATCTTATAGTTTAACACATTTACAAGAATTAGAGTCGGAGGCAATTTATGTTTTAAGAGAAGTTGCTTCTCAATTTGAGAATCCTGCTTTACTATTTTCTGGAGGAAAAGATTCGATTATTGTTGCACATATAGCTCGTAAAGCTTTTTTTCCAGGTAAAATACCTTTTCCTTTAGTTCATGTGGATACAGGTCATAATTTTTTTGAAACGATTGAATTTAGAGATAAATACATTAAAGACATAGGAGCAAACCTTATAGTTGGTTCTGTACAGCAGTCTATTGATGAAGGAAAAGTAGTGGAAGAAAAAGGGTTTAATGCCAGTAGAAATAGTTTACAGACGGTTACTCTACTAGAGACTATTGAAGACCATAAATTTGATTGTGCAATGGGTGGAGCAAGAAGAGATGAGGAAAAAGCTCGAGCAAAAGAGCGCTTCTTTTCTCATAGAGATGATTTTGGGCAATGGGATCCAAAAAACCAACGCCCTGAGTTGTGGAATATATTTAATGGATTGAAAAATATGGGAGAACATTTTAGAGTTTTTCCGATTAGTAACTGGACAGAAATGGATGTTTGGCAATATATTCTACACGAAAAAATTGATATACCATCAATATATTTAGCACACGAACGAGATATTTTTGTTAGAGATGGCGTAATCATGTCTTCTTGTGATTTTATTGAACAAAGGGAGACTGAACCTACTTTTAGAAAGAAAGTAAGATTTAGAACGATTGGAGATGCTACTTGTACAGGAGCAGTTGAATCTGACGCAGATTCAATAGAAAAAATAATTGAAGAAGTTGCAGCAGCAAGAACAACAGAAAGAGGAACGCGTTCTGATGATAAACGTTCTGAAGCGGCAATGGAAGATAGAAAAAAAGCAGGATATTTTTAAGTTATGGATACGAACTCATATTTAGATATGGAACTTTTACGTTTTTCAACTGCAGGTAGCGTTGATGATGGAAAAAGTACATTAATAGGAAGGTTATTATATGATTCTAAATCTATATTTCAGGATCAATATGAAGCAATAGAAGAATCGAGTAAGAGAAAAGGTGATGAAACCGTTAACCTTGCTTTATTAACGGATGGATTAAGAGCTGAAAGAGAACAAGGAATTACGATAGATGTGGCATATCGTTATTTTGCTACACCAAAACGTAAATTTATTATTGCTGATACTCCTGGTCATATTCAATATACAAGAAATATGGTTACAGGATCTTCAACTTCAAATCTTTCAATTATCTTAGTTGATGCACGCCATGGTGTGGTAGAACAGACTTGTAGACATACTTTTATATCTTCTTTACTAGGAATACCGCATGTGGTGTTTTGTATCAATAAAATGGATTTGGTAGATTATTCTGAAGAGGTTTTTGATAAGATTAAAACTGATTTAGAAGCTTTTTCATCAAAATTAAACGTAAAGGACATTCACTTTGTACCAATGAGTGCTTTAAATGGAGATAACGTAGTAAATAAATCTGAAAATATGAATTGGTATCAAGGTTCAACTTTGATGTATCTATTAGAGAATATTCACATAGGAAGTGATTATAATCATATTGATTGTCGTTTTCCTGTGCAATATGTAATTAGACCTAAGTCAGAAAAATATCCTGATTATAGAGGCTATGCAGGAAGAATAGCAGGTGGAGTTTTTAAACCTGGAGATGAAGTAGCAGTTTTACCATCAGGATTTACATCTAAAATTAAAACGATAGATGTTATGGGAGGAAGTTTAGAAGAAGCTTATGCCCCTATGTCGGTTGCATTAACCTTAGAGGATGATATTGATGTGAGTCGTGGAGATATGATTGTTAGAGAGAATAACCAACCAACTGTAGAGCAAGATATTGATGTGATGATTTGTTGGTTGAATGATAAAAAAATGGTTTCAAGAGGGAAGTATGCTATTAAGCACACCTCTAATGATGTTAGATGTATTATCAAAGAAGTAAAATATAAAATAAACGTTAATAACTTACATAGAATTGAAGATGATAAAGAGGTAACTATGAATGATATTGCCAGAATAGCTGTCAGAACTACAAAACCTTTATTATATGACAAATATAGCCGGAATAGAACTACTGGTAGTTTAATTTTAATTGATGAAGCAACCAACGAAACGGTTGGTGCTGGAATGATAATCTAATAAAATTAGAAATGGAAACGAAAAAAGCTCCTTATACTATATATGCTGAAATGACTCCTAATCCAGATACAATGAAATTTGTATCGAACAGGTGGTTGGTTACCAATGATAAATCGTATGAGATATTAGCTGACCAACGAGTTGGCGGACCATCTCCTTTAGCAGAAGAACTATTTAACTTTCCATTTGTGAACGGAATTTTTATTGCAGGAAATTTTGTTACAATAAGTAAAAGTGGAGCTATTGAATGGAATGATGTTGTTATGGAATTAAGAGATTTTATAACAAATTATTTGAACGCTGAGGGTGCTATTGTAATTCGAGAAGAATTTTTAAATGCCGTAGAAGAAAAAAAAGAAGAAAAAGGAGATGGGGAAACCTCTCCAAAAGATTATACTGAATTAGATAAAAAAATCATTAGTATTTTGGATGAATACATTAAGCCTGTTGTTGAAGGTGATGGTGGTGCTATAGAGTTTTATTCGTTTGAATATGGAGTTGTTAAGGTTATTTTAAAAGGATCTTGCAGTGGCTGCCCTTCTTCAACAATGACTTTAAAAGGCAGTATAGAATCATTATTAAAAAATATGTTGCCCGAAGTAAAGGAAGTGGAAGCTGTTAATGGTTGATAAATTTCTTTCTTATTAATTTTTCGTTTAACGTCTGTCTATGTCTCGTCTTAATTCATCTTTACTAAGTGTTAGGAAATGTGTCTTGCTATAATGTCGTAATGACATTTATCAAATATGGCTTCTTTAGTCATTTTTTCTCCAGTCTCAGCGTGTGATATTTCATAGTTTCTGACCTCCAAAAACTCTAATAGTTCTTTTGCAGAACTTCCTTGTTCAATTAAATTTTCATCATCTAATTCAATAAATAAAGTTGGATGATATGAATCTAGAACTTCTTTACTCCCTTTTAATACATTGAATTCAAAACCTTCGACATCAATTTTTATTAAGTCAACCTTTTCCAAACCTTTTTCCTTGATATATATATCAAGTGTAGTCATTTGAACTTGCGATAGATTATTAGTGTTTGATGTTGGATTGACAATCCTATTCATACCTTGATTATGAGAATCAACATTTGCTATGTAACAGTTTCCTATTTCAAAACCTAAGCCGAATTTATTTATTGTAATATTTGAGAAATTGTTCAAGTGCAAATTTGTTTTTAGTCGCTCAAAGTTTACAGGATCAGGTTCAAATGAGTGTATTTCCCCTCCTTTCCCTACTTTTTCTGAACAATGCATAGTAACATCGCCAATATTGGCACCAATATCTATGACACAATCATTTTCATTTGTTAAATCATATAGATTTTGTCTAGATAACTCTTTAAAACCGAAATAGATAAACCAATCGACAATATCAGATAAATTTAACTGATAATTGATGCCATCTCTTTTTACTTTTCGGATAGTGTTTTTTGAGTATTGATAATGATTTGGAGGGAGTTTTGTTATCAGGGAACCAAAGAAATTACCCTTGGTTTGGTGAACTAAAATCTTTTCTAAAATCGGAATTTTCCATACTTCTCTTAGTCCATTAAGAATTTTTTTTTTCATATATAAGCTCTTTGGTATTTTGCCTAACGTTCCTCTATGTTACGTTTTAATTTAATATAGATCAGTTCGTTAAACGAAATTACAGTTTTTAAAGTAGAAAATCAAGTGCTAAGAAGTTAGTCTTAAACTAACGCTCTCTTTCTCTCCTCCATTAATGATTAATGTTATTTTATGTTCTCCTGAATAATGTTTTCGGGTAGACAATTCTTTAAACCATAAGTTTGAACAAAATTAGAAAAAAGAAAATCTTGAATCCCAACATAATTTGGAGCAATTTTTAAGAGAATTGTTAGCTGTTTTTGATAAGGTAAATTAAGATTAGAATTGATAGCTTCAGTAATCCATCTCATTCTTGCTTTTAATTCTTTGTTTTTTCCAATCTTTATTTATGATAGATTTAGTAAATGAGTTTTTATTAAAAGAAGAGCTATTTACCAAAATTTTATCGGCTAAATCTTCTATAAAGTCTTTATTGTATTCATATTTTCTTCATTTTCATTATTTAGGGTTACTTCAACTTTGTTTTAAAGTATTTTAATGGAGAAGTAACCCTAAATAATGAAAAATTAAAACCTTATGGCAAGATATAATAAACGCTTGATAATTAGTATAGATAAAAAAGTAGTTAAAATTTTATGGAATTTTTAGTAGTAATACATCTATATAGCAAGAATTCTTAAGAAGACATGTTGAATTGATAATAATTACTTAATTTAAAAGCTTAGAAACTATGAAAAAACTAACTACACTATTAACGATAATCTTTTTTATTTCCAGTGGAATTTTTGCCCAAGTTGGCGAAATAAAAGGATTTATTAAAGACAAGAAATCAGAAGAACCATTGTTTGGTGCTACTGTTCATATTGAAACTGCTGGAAATAAAATAGGGGCAGCAGCTGATCCTGATGGGAAATATACCATTAAACCTGTAAATGTAGGTACACACGCGGTTTTTGTATCAGCTCTAGGGTATAAAAAAACTAAAATAATTGATGTTTTAGTTACTTCAGATAAAATTACTTATGTAAATATCGATCTTGAAATAGGAGCAATTAATATGAAAGGTTATGACAAGATTGTATATATAGAACCATTAATAAATAAAGATGAACCTGGTACTCAACATATCCCTATGAAAGAATTTAAAAATAACGTAAATAGTAGAATGAATCCTTTAGTGGCGATTACTGATTTGGCAACTGGACTTACATTAGCACCAAATGGAAAAGATGTAATGGTTAGAGGAAGTAGACCAGCATCGACACAATTTATTACCGATGGAGTAAAATCTATTACTGGTGACATAGGAATTCCGGGACAAGCCATAGGAAGTGTAAAAGTTTATACCAGTGGAATTCCAGCTCGCTACGGAGATGTTTCAGGAGGAATTATTGTGGTTGAAACAAAAAGTTATTTTGATTTAGCTCAAAAGTATAAATAGACGGCATACTAATGCGATTATTTAAGGCAAAAAACATACCATCACTTACTGATAATGAATTGATTGCTAAGTATAAAAAAACTGGTGACAATTCGTTAGTAGGAGAGTTATATAAACGATACTCTCATTTAGTTTATGGAGTTTGCCTTAAATATTTAAAAAATGAAGAAGAAAGTAAGGATGCTGTTTTGCAAATTTTTGAAAACTTGTTAACCGATTTAAAAAAACATGAAATATCAAATTTTAAATCTTGGTTACATAGTGTAAGTAGAAATCATTGCTTAATGTTTTTAAGAAAACAGCAAACTCAACTTAAAAGGGTAAATGAATACGAGGCTGTATATCAACACGAAGAAACTTTTAGTGCACCTTTTGCAGTTCATGAAAAAGAAGAAAAAGAAGTGATGCTTACTAAATTAGAGGAAGCGATGACGGGATTAAAAGAAGAACAACGAGTATGCATTGAACTCTTTTTTTTAAAAGAAAAATGCTATGGAGAAGTAGCTGATATAACAGGTTACGATATAAAAAAAGTAAAAAGTTACATACAAAATGGAAAAAGAAATTTAGCTAACATTATGTTAGGATAATTATTAATAAAAATGAAAGAATTACATAACCACAAATTTTCGAATACGACTTGCATCTCAAAAGAAATTATGCTTAGGTATATTAATAAGCAACTTTCAAAAAATGAATTGTACGAAGTAGAAAAACATATGCTTGATTGCGCATTATGTACTGATGCTTATGAAGGAATGCAGTACGCACAAAACTCTTCGATACTTTTTGCTATTGATAATAAGATAAATCAAAGAGTAGGAGTGGGAAATTTTAAAGCTCCGATAATGAAAAACTTAATGGTGGCAGCATCAATATTGGTGATTGTTTTCGGAGCATACTTTACGTTTAACTTTTTTAATAATGCGGTTGATGAAGAAATAGGTTTAGCATTAAACAATGAGGAATTACCAAAAAAAGAGAAAACTATTGATAAAAATGAGGGTACAGGTGTAGTAGAAGATAATTCCATTATCAATTCTCAAGATAATGCAACTATTTCTGCTTCTAGCGGAAAAGATGCAGTTTTATATGAGAATGAAGAAAAATTAAAACAAGATGAAAAATATAGAACTACTTTAAATGATCTTGGGCCAATTGTAGCTGCAGCTGAACAAGTTCCCGAATTAGTTGATAATTCAAATACCGATATGGTTGATGAGTTGGAAATGGTTGTCGATGAGGAGGAAGTAGGTGTTTTAACGAATGAAACAAAAACAATTACAAGGGTAAATAAATCGGAAGAAAAAAGTGAAAAACGATTAGAATTTGCTAATAATACTAATTCAGATAATAGAAAGGGCGATAATTTTATTAACTCTACAGTTCAAAATGAACCTACTACAGTTTCTGGAGAAGGAGCAAGTTTTGGTTATTCTCCCTCAGAGGCGAATAAAACAGGAGAATTATCAAAAAATGAAGTTAAAAAGGCTAAGAATAAAATAAGGAGTACAGGGAATAAGAAGAGAAGGTATAAGTCTTCAGCACCAACCACTGAATATTTTTCTGGTGGTAAATTAGAAGAAGAAAGTGATTTTAGGGATAGGAATCAACAAAAAACGATAACGATAGACTCATATAAAGTGGTTGATTATACTGAGGAATACCAGACAGCATATGATATAAAAAATGAGGATAAAATTGACACTAAATCTATTTCTGCAGATTTTGAAAGTAAGGAAGATAAGGATGTTGCTGAAAAAGAAATGGATGATAATATAGTTGAAATTACTTATAAAGAGACTTTGGAAAATGCAATTAAACTATATAAGCATAAAAAATACGAACTTGCAATAGAACAATTTGATATCATTTTGAAAGAACACCCAGATGAAGTAAATGGATTGTTTTATGGAGGATTAAGTAGCTACCATTTACAACGTTATGATGCTGCGAAAGAAAAGTTGGATTTAGTATTAAAAAACAAAGAAACTGAGTTTAACGAAGAAGCAAAATGGTATAAAACTTTGACATTAATAGAGTTAAAACAAGCTGAAAAAGCAAAAGTATTATTGAAAGAGATTATTAAAATGAATCGTTTTTATAAAATTAAAGCTGAGGAGAAATTAAAGGAGTTGTAAACTATAAAAAATAAAAAAGATGAAAGGACAGTCAATCTTACTGGTATTTATTACTATGCTCACACTTAATGCTTTTGGTCAACAGAGAGGATATGATGATATTGAAAAATTTCAAAGAAAAAATAACGGTTGGGCTAAGGTTTATCAAAATGATAAAGTTGGTTTTATTACTAAAGATGGAGATGAAGTTGTAAAACCGATTTATGATGATATTGGTAAGTTTGGGAAATACCAAAGAGGGTGGGCTGCAGTTTGGATAAATGATAAAATGGGTTTTATTAATGATAATGGAGAAGTGGTGGTGGCACCAAAATATGATAATATTGATAAATTCAAAAAAGGAAAAGCGATTGTTTTTCTTAAGGATAAACAAGGGTTAATAAATGAGTATGGTGAAGAAATTGTTGATGTGGGTGAAGTAAAGTTTGTTGAATAAAATAGTAATTAGATGGAATGATTATGAAGAAAGTAATATTATTGTTGACCGTTGTTTTTACTTGTGGTTTTGTAACAGGGAAAGATAATATAGATAAGTATGATTATGTTAAGAATTTTAAGAAAGGATTTCAATATGTGATTAAAGGCGATTGTGTGGGGTTAATAAATAAAAAAGGAGAATTAATCTTATCAATTGAATATGATGATATTGATTCTTATTCTTATAAAAAAAAGTATGTTTTTATTTATAAAGATGGTGGTAGAGGGTTGTTTTCTTTGGTTACTGGAAAAATTATTATTCCACCTAAGTATGGAGATATAGAAAAGTTTAAAAGAGGAAATATTGAAGGTTTTAAAGCTTATGGGAAGAATTATAAAGTTGTAGAATTTTCTTTAGATGGAAATGCAGAAAAGACTTACACTCATCAATGTTTCTATACGTGTTTGGGTGAAAAGGAATAGTGAACGAATTACATCTCTGTAATTATTTTCTGAAAACCGTTTTCATTAGAATAATCTCTAAGTAAAATACTTTTTCTTTTTTCTATTTCGTTTTCGGATATTTCTATAGAAAAAGTGTTTAGAATAAGTTCTTTTAGTTTGTTTGTATCATCTTCAACTAAACAAGTATTTGCCAAAGAAGTTCCTTTTACCATTTTTGAATTTACAATACAGTGTCTTCCATTAAAAAGCGAATTAAGCAACTTTAATTTTAAGCCTGTTGCTTGTTCGGTGTACAATAAATTAATTTGAGCATTTGCCATTAATTCACTCATTTCTTGGTCACTTGGATTTTTAATCAAGTCAATATGAGCATATTTATTTATCAAGCTGATTAAGTCATCATCAGGATTTAAACCAGCAATTTTTAGAGGAATATCTATACTTTGAAATAAATTATTTATGATAAATTTTGCTGCATTAATATTTTCTGAAACACTCAGATTCCCATGGTATAGCACATAATCACCTTTACCGGGTTTTACTTTTATGTTTTCATTGAAATGAAAACAAGGCACATGAATAAACTTATTGTTGGGATATGTTTTTTTGAAGTAGTTGAAATCATTATCAGATATTGCAAGACATAAGTTTGCATTTTTAAGAATAGACTCAAATTGGTTTAATTTTTTTGCTTCGGTTTTAAAATACTTTCGCTTTATGGGATTAGTTTCAATTTTTGCCAATTCATTATAATAATCGTGCTCAATATTGTGATTTCTAACTATTTTAAACCGCTTTTTGAAAGTCTCATCATCTAATAAAAAACAACAATGTAACCCTTCAAATAATATTGGAAAATCATTTTTGAGGAGGTTGTTTTTGAGCTCTTCAGCTATTCTGGATTTAACAATGTACGGAATAGAAGAGATTTGAGAACTTATTCCAGTTTTTCTTTTATAGTAGTTAACAGAATAGCAATAGTTGTTCAACTCAGTCTGTTCTCCTCTGCCATATTCAAAGCAATGCAAATGAACTTTTATTCCTTTGTTGTGAAAGCGCTTAATTTTATAAAAAACATCTATAACGCCACCATAGTTTGCTGGATAAGGAACATCAAAAGATATAATATTGATTGCTTTCAAAATAAATTTTCAATAACGGTTTTTTCTTTTTCCCAATTTAATTCTAACGTAGCTTTTTTTGCATTTGTTTTCCAAACATCCATTTGTTCTTGATTATTCAGCATTGAATTAATTTTTTGAGCAATGTGTTTAGCTTCATGTTTTTCAATGGTCTCTCCAACATTATATTGAGTAGTAACTAAACTCTTCATTTCCGGTAAATCTGAAATTAGAACTGGAATTCCAGCGTGTATATAATCAAATAATTTATTAGGCAAAGCAAACTTATAATTCAAACCTTTATTTTCTTCTAAGCTCAAACCTAGATCAGCTTGTTGGGTATATCCGTGTAACTTTTCTAAAGGTATTTCACCAAGTAGTTGCACTTTTTCTGTTAAGTTTAGTTGGATAATTAAATCTTCTATTTGTTTAGATATATCTCCTTTTCCTAAAATAAAAAGGCTAGCATTATTAACATATTGCATTGCCTCAACCATATATTCGATTCCCCGGTTTACATTTATCGCTCCTTGATAAATTAGAATTTTCTTTCCTTCAATTTTAATGTTTTCCACACCAACAAATCGTTTGCTAGTTAGAGGAACATTTCTTAAAAGTTTCACATCAATATTGTATTCTTTTTTGTATAAATCAACAATGGAAGAACTAACAGTTAATACGTCTTTTAGTTGGGGAAGAATTTTTTGTTCAATGCTTTTCCAAAATCGTTGAACTTTTGGTCGATTAATTAATTCAGGTACTTCAGTAAAATATTCATGACTATCAAAGATTAGTTTCTTGTTTTTCCATTTTGAAACGTAATAATTTGCTAGTAAAGTGTCTAAATCATTACTCCAAAACACATCAGCTTTCGTGAAAAGTAAAAAGAAAAACAGACGAATACTGTAATTTGCGTAAAACAAAGGTCCTTTATTGAACCAAAGATTAAATCGTTTAGTTTTGTAGTCTCTTCCTACATTTTTACTATCAGAAAGAGTTCTACCAACCAATAAAACATCAAAATTAAGTTCAATCAAGGTATTACAAATTTTATCTACTCGTTGGTCGGTAGATAAATCGTTGGTTACAGAAACTATTATTTTTTGTTTAGCCATTTTTTGTTCATTCAAAAGTAAATATCATTATACCTTTTACGTCTTTAGAACAGAATAATAGTTAACAATGAAATATGGATATTTATTTTATTGAACTCAAAGTATTTCATACATATAAAATAAATTTGAAATAATTAAGTATTGATAATATGAAAAATGTTGCAATAATTGAGGGAGGTTATAGTCACGAGAAGATAATTTCGCTGCAAAGTGCTGAGACTGTTTACCAAAATATTGATAGAGAAAAATACAATCCGATTAAAGTTAGAATTGATGAAGAAGGTTGGTTTGCATATATTGATAATGAAAGAATTGAAATAAATCGCAATGATTTTTCTTTTAATAATACCCAGTTTGATATTGCATTTATTGTAATTCATGGTACTCCTGGTGAGGATGGGAAGCTACAAGCTTATTTTGATATGCTTAATATTTCGTACACTACTTGTAGCCATTTAGCTTCAACTATTACATTTAATAAATTTATATGTAATCAGTATTTGAAAACATTTGGGATTAAGGTTGCTGATGCGGTTTTGATAAAACAAAATGAGACATTTAGTAGTTCAGAAATTATAAATAAGCTTGGATTACCT
>JAJCYN010000393.1 GCA_029262915.1 Flavobacteriales bacterium | reverse complement strand
AAAGAAATATGAACAAACAAGAATTAATAAATCAGTTTAAAGAAAAACAATCTTTTTTATGCATAGGCTTAGATACTGATCTTGCAAAAATCCCTCCATATTTATTAACAGAAGAAGACCCTATATTTGAATTCAACAAACAAATTATTGATGCTACAAAAGATCTATGCGTAGCTTATAAACCCAACGTTGCTTTTTATGAAAGCTTAGGAGCAAAGGGTTGGGAATCACTTCAAAAAACAGTAGAATACATTCCTGATAATATTTTTACCATTGCAGATGCAAAACGAGGAGATATTGGAAATACTTCTAAAATGTACGCCAACGCTTTTTTTAACACTCTAAATTTCGATTCTATAACTGTTGCTCCTTATATGGGAGAAGATTCTGTAAGGCCTTTTTTAGATTCCGATAGCTATCGGAATGATAACAAATGGGTAATCCTTTTAGCATTAACATCCAATAAAGGCGCAGATGATTTTCAATTTTTCAATAATGGAGAAGAGCAATTATTTGAAAAAGTATTAAAGCAATCTCAAAAATGGGGTAATGATGAAAATCTAATGTATGTTGTTGGAGCAACCAGACCAGAAATGTTTACAGAAATAAGAAAAATTGTTCCAAATAATTTTTTATTAGTTCCTGGAGTTGGTGCACAAGGAGGCTCTTTGTCTGAAGTGTGCAAGCATGGGATGAATAAAGACTGTGGATTACTGGTTAATTCTTCTAGGGGAATCATATATGCAGGCAATGATGAAAATTTTGCAGAAGCAGCTAAAAAATCAGCCTTGATAATTCAAAAAGAAATGGCTATCTTGTTGGAAGAAATTCAAAGATAGAGTTTCATAATTTATTCATTCACTTTAAAATAGATATAAAATGTCAGCAATTTTAATAGTTAAGATAATAGGAGGATTATTTGGAGTCCTTTTTACATTAGGTTTAATATTTATTGTTAAACAAAAAACAGCCGTAATTATAGAGCGGTTTGGAAAATTTCAACGAGTAGCAAAAGCAGGTTTAAATTTTAAAATCCCAATTATTGATAGAAAAGCTGGAACGATTAACTTAAGAGTGATGGAATTACCAGTTGATATTGAAACAAAAACTTTGGATGATGTATTTGTGAGATTAGTTGTTTCTGTTCAGTACTATGTGGTAGAAACAGATGATGGTATTAGACAGTCGTTTTATAAATTTGACAATCCAGCACCTCAAATTCAATCATATGTATTTGATTCTATTCGTTCTGAAGTGCCAAAGTTAATATTGGATGATGTTTTTGCCGAAAAAGATAAAATTGCCTCTGCTGTTCAGAAAGAATTATCTGAAACTATTGCACAGTATGGATACGCCATTGTAAAAGCATTAGTTACAGATATTGATCCAGATGCAAAAGTAAAGCATTCAATGAATGAGATTAATGCAGCAAAACGAATGAAAGAAGCGGCTAAAGAATATGCTGAAGCCGATAAAATTAAAGTAGTTGCTGCTGCAGAAGCGGAAGCTACTAGTAAAAAATTACAAGGAGAAGGTATTGCAGCACAACGTGTTGCTATTGCTAATGGCTTGAAAGATTCTGTAGAAGAAGTAAAAGGTGCAATGGAGGAAGGTGTAACTGGTCGTGAAGTAATGAATATGTTGTTTATGACTCAGCACTACGATACCATTAGCCGTTTGGCTGAGGAAGGAGTAAACACGATTTTTATGCCTTATTCACCGAGTACAGTTGGTGATTTACAAACTCAAATTCAATCAAGTTTATTATCAGCGGATACAATTACTAAGGCAACAGATGTTAATGATATTGCAATAGCTACCAAAAAAAGTAGAAAAGCAACTAGACCAGATAGCTCAATGGATTCAGTTGATCCAGAAGATTTTGAATAAAACATTGTTACACACTATGATGTAATACAAAAAATGTAACGGAATTAATATTACTCGTTTAATAATCTGTCAATTATTAAACGAGTAGAATTTGTATGATAAAAATCATTAAGTTTGATGATATATTACTTTTTAATAAATCTTAAACTTAAAAATTATGAAAAAAACTTTACAAATTTTATTTGCATTAGCAATTACTCTAGCTACTTATACGTCTCAAGCACAAATTAGATTAGTTTCTGTGGATCCGGCATCTGGAATTATAACACTTCAAAATTTTGGAGTAAATCCAGTTGATGTATCTGGGTACAGATTTTGTCACGGAAGTTTTAATTATACTAGTACTGTTGCTAATATGTTAGCAATTAGTGGAACCCCTTCTAATTTTGCACCAGGATTGTTAGTCCTTTCGGGAGCAACATTAAGCACGGGAGGATCAGGTTTAGGATTATATTTACCAGGTGTGTCGAGTGCTGATTTTGGTTCAGCTGTAATGATGGTTGATTTTACTCAATGGGTGAGTGGAGGAAATCCAAGAGAAAATGTTGCTGTTGCTAAAGGCATTTGGACTGCTGGTGATTTTATAGTTGGATCAGGGCCTTATTTATATAATGGAAATGGAACAACTGATAATGGTGTAACTTTTTGGCAAACAGTAACTGGAGTAGATGAAAAAGATATTTCTAAAACAATTGATATTTATCCTAATCCTGCAATTGATGTAATTACGATAAATGCAGAAAATACTAAAGTTACGTCTATAAAAATAATGAATGTACTCGGTGAAATTGTTTTGACTAAAAATATCATTTCTGCACAACAAAAAATTGCATTTAATATTACGAAACTTCCTACCGGAAATTATACCTTATTTATTGATTCTTCTGAGGGAATAGTTACTAAAAAAATAACTATAACTAAATAAGAATTAGAAAACCTACTAAGTTAAACCCCAAAATTGTCTTCAATTTTGGGGTTCTTATCTTTTAAATGCTTAAATTTGAGAATGTTGTTGTGGTTTCAACAATTTATTAATATTAAAAATTATGAAAAAAACGCTACAATCTTTATTAATGTTAGTAATTATACTAACCGCATATACGTCTCAAGCTCAAATTAGAATGACCTTGGTAGATCCTGTAAATGGAATGGTTTGGGTGAAAAATTTTAGTTCTACAAATGTAGATATTGCTGGTTATAGATTTTGTGCAAATGGTACCTATCCTGCACTTAGCTCTTTAACACTAACTGGTGGAGGGACTGTAATAGCGGCTGGAACAACGAGATTAATAACAGGATTAACTTTAGATGTTGTTTCTACAGGTTCTGATGTTGCCCTATATTTACCTAATGCTGGAGGAGGAAGTGCTGAGTTTTCTAATCCAG
>JAJCYN010000392.1 GCA_029262915.1 Flavobacteriales bacterium | reverse complement strand
TTTTTTGGATTGTGTATGTCTACAATGGCAATTGTTTTTCCTTGCTTGGAAAATATTACGTTTCGGTAGAAATATTGCTTTGTGTTCATTGGTTTTATAATTTATTTTTCAATTGGACTTGGTTTCCTGTTCTCATCCATTTTTACATACTTAAATTCTCCTTCCGTAACTTTTATTCTGGTGTCTTCAAAATCTCGATTCACATACGCTTCAATGTAAGTGGTAATGGAAGTTCTTCCAATTTTAACCAAAGAAACATAACAACAAAGTGTATCGCCAATAAAAACAGGCTCGTTAAAAGTAGTAGAATCTATGGTAACGGTAACCACCCTTCCTTTAGCAATTCTTCTACAAAAAACTCCACCAGCTAAATCCATTTGAGATATTAACCATCCACCAAAAACATCTCCCGCTGGGTTGGTATCTTTTGGCATAGCCACAACTCGTATGGCTAATTCGCCTTTTGGTTCTTCGGTCATAATAAAAATAATTTATTGTATGTGCAAGATTAATAAAATTATGTTTCGAAAAAAGTATTGTTTTGTGTTCATTTTTTTTATTTAAAATTTATTACGAATGGAAACATCAGATGTATCCATTTTGATTTTAATTAATTTTCCTTTAGAATTAAAGGATTTCATTTTAATAATGTCTATTCCTGTTGAATCATTTAACTTAAATTTTTTATTGATTATTGTTTTTTTTGCCCCATTTTTATAATATTCAATTGTTTTTCGTTTTGTTTTTTGTTGAATAGTTCTTTTTGTTATGTTGTGTTTTGAATTGTAAAAAATGGTTTTTTCTCTTATAATATATGACCCATAAATATCTTCAACCTTGTGTTTATAATATGTTTTAGAGACGATGTAATTTTCAACAGTATCCATTGTAATATTGACTCCAACACGTTTGTATGATGTTGACCGTTTAGGGTATTGTCTAAACTTATTAACCTTTTTTAGCTTTCCGTCTGTGGTTGAATGAGTGTGATATTTACAGGAAAAAGTGGCAAAAAAGATTGTCAGCCAAAAAAAGATATATTTTATTTCAATTTTCATAAACTGACAACTAAAATACCCAATCTAAACCATTAAAGCAGCAACACTTTCCTCCAACTCTCTTTTTCTGTCTTCACCCAATTCTAAATCAATGTCCTTAAATTTAAAATAGATGGTTTCTAAATCTTCTTCATCCATTAATGTTTCTGCTAAAACAAATAATTCATCATTTTCTGCTCCAATGTGGTCGAGTAAATCTTGCACATAATTATTTAAACCTTGATAAGTTTTTTCATATTCTTCTTCTTTTAACGCTATTTCAATTAAAGATATATAGGTTCTAAAATCTTCGTGGTGAATTTGAAACTCATCAATCATTTCTTGTAACACAAAATCTGGGTGGTCATTAATTGCAGGAAACAACACTTCTTCTTCTTTTCTGTGGTGATAACCATCAGCATATTCTCTAAAGAAAGTAATTAATGTATTTACTGCTGCTGCGTATTGTTCTGTATCTGTTTCCCAGGTTTTATCTAGACTTTCAATAATTCCTTCTGCTTGACAGATTATATCGTGTTCATCGAGCATTGTTTGGATAGGGTTATGTTCCATAGTTTTTGTGTTATTGCGTCATTGCGAATTAACCTTATCCTTCGACAAGCTCAGTGGGACAAAAATAAAATTCATAATGACGATTAATAATTAAATACCCAACTTCTCAAAACTTCTATTCAAATAAACGCTTATCATCTCTCTCCGGTATTTACGAGAATACATATCGTTGTCTACTGTTCTTCCTCCTTTAATTGCTTTTTTAATTAAAGCTGCTCTATTATCTTCAACTGTTCCTTCAACTACTACAGCTTTTGGGTCAACTCCTGATAAAGCAATTTTTAGTTTTCCATTTTTATCAATAGCAACTGCACTTGTTAATGAAGTAAATTCTAAACTTTCTCTTTCTCTTAGTTTGTGAAAATCTGTTTTAAATTCTCTTCCTAACGGCAATAAAATAGCTGTTAAAATGGCTGTCTCAGATAAGTTTCTTGGAGCAACACCATCACCTGTATAAATGTCTTCGAGTTTAACTCGTTTTGCTCCATCAACATCTAATATTTCAATTTCAGCATCCATAGCAATTAATGCTGGTGCAGTATCAGAAACCAGTTCCGAAAAGCAAGCATTTTTACCTTGAGTAGCAATGCAAATATCTCCGTCACATTTTAAGCAATAGCCAACAGCTTCTCTCCACCATTTTGATTGATTGTAAAACAGACAACGGTTTTCACACAATACATTACCACCGATGGTTGCTGTTTTTCTAAGTAATGGAGCGCCAACTGTTAAAGCAGCTTCAATTAACATTGGGAATTCTGCTTTTATATCAGTATTAAATTTTAATTCTTCCAAAATTTCCAAGGCTCCTATTCTCAAAAAGTCTTTTTCTTTAGTAATACCTTTTAGCTCATTGATTTTTGAGATGTCAATTAAACAAGGAGATTCTTCATTTCCCTGAAATCGATTAACCATTACATCTGTTCCACCGGCCAAATATTTAAAAGAACCTAAATTGTCTGTTGCCATTTTGATGGCTTCGTTTACTGATGTTGGTATTAAATATATTTTTTCAGCTATCATAATTTTATTTTTTCGTCATTGCGAGGTACGAAGCAATCTTATTGTTGAGATTGCTTCACTCCATTACATTTCGTTCGCAATGACGGTTGAAGATTTCTCTTTCATTGCTTTCAAAACTTCTTCCGAATTAATTGGTAAAGAAGTTACCCGAACACCAACAGCATCGTAAATTGCATTTGCAACTGCCGGAATTACCGGATGAATAGCTCCTTCACCACATTCCTTCGCTCCAAAAGGACCTTCTGGGTCAATGGTTTCTATAATGTTAGTGTGAATAGGAGGGGTGTCTTTACTTGTTGGAATTTTATAATCTACCAAGTTGGCATTCACCAATAAACCATCCCTGTATTTCATTTGTTCGCTAATAGCTTGCCCTAAGCCCATATGCCACGAACCTTGTAGTTGTCCTTCAACAGCCAATGGGTTTAAAGCTTTCCCTGCATCGTGAGCTCCCCAAATATCAACCACTTTTACGTGACCAGTTTCAGTATCTACTTTTACTTCTGTAATTACAGCACCAAAACTATATGATGGACTTAAACCAGCACCAGCACCTTTAAAATCTCCACCTAATTTTGGAGAGTTATAAGAACCAGATGTATTTAAAGCACCCACTTTACGTGTAGCATTTTCAATGGCTTCCACCCAGGTTAAATCAACTTTACCATCATTGGTAAATACTTTTTCGTTTTGGAAATTGATTTCTGCTTTATCAACCTCATTTACTTTAGCAACAGCATCGAATACTTTTTCTTTCAAATTTTCTGCAGCTTGTTTAGCAGCATTACCTGCCATAAATGTAACACGACTGGAATAACTCCCTAAATCAATAGGGGTTAAAGTAGTGTCGGCAGCTACAACAAATATATTTTCTAAGCTTAATCCTAATACTTCAGCTACAATAATGGCCAACATTGTATCGCTTCCTTGACCAATATCACTTGCTCCGGAAGTGACTAAAACTCTTCCGTCTAAATCTACTTTTAAATGTACTACCGATTGTGGGTATTCATTCCAATGGATAGGTAAAGCACTACCCGAAATAAAGAATCCACAAGCAACACCAATTCCGTGTCCTTCAGGTAATTTTTTAAACTTATCTGCCCATTGTGAACGTTCCATTACAGCCTTCAAAGACTCAACACTTCCGTTAGAAGTAATTCTGTATTGACCAACAGTCATAGATTTTTCATCTAGGAAATTCTTTAAACGCATTTCACAAGGATCCATATCAATCTCCACTGCTAATCTATCAATGATAGTTTCTACAGCATAACGAGAATTAACTGCTCCGTGTCCACGCATTGCACCACATTGAGGTTTGTTGGTGTAAACTCTTCTAGTTCTAAAACCGAAATTGTCAATCTTGTAAGGAGCTTGTAAAAGAACTCCATTATAGTATGAAGTTACAACTCCAAAACTACCGTAAGCACCACCGTCAATAATAATATCAGCATCTAACACATCAAATTTACCATCACTGCTAACACCCATTTCCATACTCATTGTGGTTGGATGCCTTCCGTGATTAGTCAAGAAGACTTCTTCTCTATTGAACCTCATTTTTACTGGTTG
>JAJCYN010000391.1 GCA_029262915.1 Flavobacteriales bacterium | reverse complement strand
TTTTACCGTTTTTTCCACTCTATTATACTCTAATCTTTTAAACTCCGCACAGGAGAACGGTACAGGGCAATAATGTAGTAATAAAAATAGTTTCTATATATGGAAACTTTTTTGGTAGATTTGTAGTATAAAAAGATAGTAAGAAACAACAGTAGATGCAGAAAAAGTTTGAAGTAGAGTTTTTAGAAGATGCATTTGATTTTCTTAAAGAGATTGATAAGGATGCCAGTAAGAAGATAATTTATAACATTGAAAAATCTAAATTGGTTACAGATGCTAAGTTATTTAAGAAGTTAAAAAATACTGAGATATGGGAGTTCAGAACATTGTATAAAAAAGTACAATATAGAACATTGGCATTTTGGGATAAAACAGATAAAAAGGAAGTGTTAGTGGTGTGTACACACGGATTCATTAAGAAGAGCCAGAAAACACCACCAAAAGAAATAAAGCGTGCTGAAAAACTAATGGAAGCATACTTTGACTGAAAAAATAAGTTAACTATAAAATGCGGATTATGGGAACAAAAAAAATAAAGACATACAGTTTAGACCAAGTAAAAGATAAAGTTGTTGGTAAGAAGGGAAGCTTGGATAGAGAAATCTATGAGCAAGAACTTTCGTTAGATGTCCTTGGCGGAATGATAAAAAAGATTAGACTAGAACGTGAATTAACCCAAGAGCAATTGGGTCAATTAATCGGAGTTCAAAAGGCTCAAATATCTAAGCTAGAACGTAATGTAAATAATGTTACTATATCTACAGTTCTTCGAGTATTCAAAGCATTGCATACAAAGGTTAATTTCAATGTAGAAATGAGTAAAGGACAACAATTAAAATTGGCTTAGTCACTAAGTATTCATTAAGATAATCACTAAGCAGCCTCAATGAAAATTGGGGCTTTTTTATGTCTAAAACTTCGTGACCCAAATAGTCAGAATTAATGTATAGAAGCTGTATATTTTGGGGAATAGCCCATATGCTTTTAGTGAAAACAGAGTGATTGATTCAAGAGAATTAGAAGGTTTAGAACGAATTAATACTACGGAATATGCAGCCGAAACTGTTGATTGGGTAGTGTTCCAGGTAAAATGGAATGTGGAAAAGAGATGGTTGTTCCTTCTGTGTTGGAAATACATTAACGAATAAAAAAAGCCTTAATTATTAATTAAGGCTTTTAGTTTTATTTTTTAGCTGTTGGCTTTTTCTTAGTGGGGGCTTTTTTAGCAGGAGTTTTTTTAGCTGCTGGTTTTTTAGTTACGGTTTTTTTAGCAGGAGTTTTAGTAGTTTCTTCAACTTCTGCTGTTTTTGGAGCAGCCTTTTTTGCTTTTGGTTTAGCTATAAATGCAGCTTTCTTTTTTCTTTTTCTTGTAACTCCATAAGAACCAGATGAAATTTTTCCTTTTTCAGTATTTTTATCGCCTTTTCCCATATACGTATTTGTTAGTTGTAATTATCAGTAGGAACAAATATAGATAAAAAGCACTTCCAAAAAAAGGAATAATTGCTTAACTTCGCAACACTTCAAAAAGAGGTTGTAAGAAATTTTTAGATAACTTCTGAAAAATAAAATAGGGAATGAGTAACGAAACTGTAGAAAAAATATCCACTAAAATATCTAAAGATCAATTTAAAGAAACTGTTCTTGGAGACTACCGTTTGGTTTATATGAGTAGAGAAACTTCCTATTTAGGAAGAAGAGAGGTGTTGACTGGTAAAGCAAAATTTGGAATTTTTGGAGATGGTAAAGAGCTACCTCAAATTGCTTTAGCCAAACAGTTTAAAGACGGAGATTTTAGATCAGGTTATTATCGTGACCAAACTTTAATGATGGCAATTGACCAACTCACCATTCAAGAATTTTTTGCACAATTATATGCTCATACCGATATAATTGCAGAACCTTCTTCTGCAGGAAGATCAATGAATGGACATTTTGGAACAAGAAGTTTAAATGAAGATGGAAGCTGGAAAGATTTAACCAAGATGAAAAATTCATCTTCCGATATTTCTCCAACAGCAGGTCAAATGGCACGTTTATTAGGATTAGGGCAGGCATCTAAAGTGTATAGAAACAATAAAGATTTGGCTGATTTTACTCAGTTCTCTAATAAAGGAAACGAAGTTGCTTTTGGAACAATAGGCGATGCGAGTACTTCAGAAGGGCCATTTTGGGAAGCAATAAATGCAATGGGGGTTTTACAAGTCCCGATTGTAATGTCGGTTTGGGATGATGGACAAGGAATTTCTGTTCCTAAAAAATATCAAACAACTAAAGAAAGCATTTCAGAAATCTTAAAAGGATTTCAGAGAGAAAAAGAAACTAACGGTTTTGAAATATTTAACGTAAAAGCTTGGGATTATCCAGCTTTAATTGATACCTATGAAAAAGCAGTGAAAATTGCTCGTGAAGAACATTGTCCTGTTTTAGTTCACGTAGAAGAAGTAACACAACCGCAAGGACATTCTACTTCTGGATCTCACGAAAGGTATAAATCCAAAGAAAGATTAGAATGGGAATTAGAATACTGTTGTGTTAAGAAATTTAGAGAATGGATTGAAGAGAATAAAATAGCAACTATTGAAGAGTTAGATGCTATAGAGAAAGAAGGAAAGAAAGAAGTTTCTGGTCAAAAACGTGCTGCTTGGGCAGCTTACTTAAATCCAATTAAGGAAGAGCAAACTGAAATTGTTGCTTTGTTAGAACAACTTGCAGGAGCAAGTGATAATGCTTCTTTTATTAGCCCATTAATTTCGAGTTTAAAAAATAATACAGAACCCATTAGAAAAGATATTATTGCTACAGCAAAGCAAGTATTGAGAATTGTTCGAGCGGAAAGTATTCCAGTAAAACAAGAATTATCAGATTGGTTATCTAAAGCTCAAAAAGCAAATTACGACAGGTATAGCTCAACTTTATATTCTGAGTTTGAAACTTCTTCAATGAAAGTAGAAGGAGTTGAACCTGTTTTGTCTGATAAGGAGGAAGATGGAAGGGTAGTGCTAAGAGACAATTTTGATAAACTCTTTGAGAAATATCCGGAGCTATTAATTTTTGGAGAAGATGCTGGTAAAATAGGAGGAGTAAATCAAGGTTTAGAAGGATTACAAGAAAAATATGGCGAATTAAGAGTTTCTGATACTGGAATTAGAGAAAATACTATTGTAGGACAAGGAATTGGAATGGCTTTAAGGGGGTTACGTCCAATTGCCGAAATTCAATACTTAGATTATTTATTGTATTGCATTCAGGTATTAAGTGATGATCTATCCACATTACAGTACAGAACAAAAGGAGGACAAAAAGCACCATTGATTATTCGTACTCGTGGACATCGATTGGAAGGGATTTGGCATTCAGGTTCTCCAATGGGAATGATTATTAATGCAGTAAGGGGAATGTATGTTTGTGTTCCAAGAAATTTAACACAAGCTGCTGGGTTTTATAATTTACTATTGAAAGGAGATGATCCGGGAATAGTGATAGAGCCATTAAACGGTTATCGTACAAAAGAAAAAATGCCAGAGAACTTAGGAGCGTTTACTACTCCTTTAGGTATTACAGAAGTGTTAACTGAAGGGACAGACATTACCATCGTATCTTATGGTTCGACTTGTAACATCGCATTACAATCTGTTAAACAATTACAAGAAGTTGGTATTTCTGCAGAGTTAATTGATGTAAGAACTTTACTACCTTTTGATATTAATCATTCAATAGTTGAGTCATTAGAAAAAACAAATCGGTTATTGATTGTTGATGAAGATGTTCCTGGAGGAGCTTCAGCATATATTTTAGATAAAATATTAGTAGAACAAAAAGGATATTTTCATCTAGATTCGATGCCAATTACATTGTCATCTCGATCTCATCGACCAGCTTACGGTACAGATGGAGATTATTTTTCTAAACCAAATGCCGAAGATATTTTTGATGCCGTTTATTCAATTATGAATGAAGTGGATGAAGAACAGTTTCCTAGGGTTTATTAATCTTTACTTTTATGTGTTGTACATTTATTTTTTATGATAAAATTCATAACCACCATATCCTTAATAATTTTCTTTTCAAATTATTCTTACCCTCAGAATTCTAAAAATGTAGATTCTTTACTTCAAACATTACAAAATTTAGATACAAACAGCAAAGAATATATTGACTTACTGAATCAACTCGCATCCCAGTTTCAAAATAATGACAGAGAAAAAGCACTCAGTTTTGCTACTAAATCTTTGCATATAGCAAAAAATAATAATTATAGAGAAGGGGAAGCTTATGCTTTAAATGAGATAGGTTTTTACTTTATGAATAAAGGGCTTTATGATTCTTCAGCCTACTATTTTAATAAATGCTTGTTAATAGATAGAAAGCTTAATAGTAAAGAAGATATAGCAAGCGATTTGAACAATATTGCTTATGTTTTGCAGCGAGAAGGTAAATTGCAAAAGGCTTTAAAAACTTATTTTAAAGCACTCAAGATGTATGAAAAATTAAAACAGCCTTTACAGATTGCCCGTTTATTCAATAACATTGGGTTTGTTTATGATACAGAAGCTCAATATAAATTGGCATTAAAGTATTACAGAAAAGCACTCAAAATAAGAAAAGAAAAAAATGCCAAACATGATATAGCTGAATCTTTAAACAACATTGGTCACATTAAACAATTGACTGGTCAGCTAGATAGTGCCTTATGGTTTTTCAATCAAAGTATTACTATTAAAAAAGAAATTGATTGGAAACAAGGTATTGGAATTACCCTCAACAATATAGGTGGGTTGTATGATGCTCAAGAAAATACAGATAGTGCGTTATTCTATTACCATGCGAGTATAAAGATAAAAGAAGAAATAGGCGATAGTGTTAATCTCTCTCAAACAATTAACAATGTTGGGGATATATTAATGAGACAAGGCAGTTACGAAAAAGCACTCAGTTATGGAGAAAGAGCTTTAAGGTTAAGTGAATCAGCAGGGATTCCTGATAATATAAAAGATGCTGCTAAATTATTGGCAGATATATATGGGCTATTAGGTAACTATCAGAAAGCTTATCAATACCAAATTCAGTATGATGTAATGAAGGATAGTTTATTCCAAATAAAAACTTCTAAGCAATTAGGTGAAATGGAAGCAAAATACGAGTCTGAAAAAAAAGAACAATCGATTGCTATTCTTGAACAACAAAATGAAGTAAAAGAATTGCAACTTACTAGAGAAAAAATGCTTCGCTATATTATAATATTTGGAGGATTATTGATATCACTCCTTCTCTTTCTATTGTTCAATCGTAACAGATTAAAAAAACAAAAGAAACAATTGGAGGAACGCCAAATTTTAATGGATAAAATAAATAATCAACAAGAAGAATTATTAAATGCCATTGTTAATGCTCAAGAAGATGAACGAAAACGAATTGCATCTGAATTACATGATGGATTAGGTAGTTTAATGTCAACTGTAAAAATAAATTTAGACACTGTTCAACATCAATTAACCAATTCTGATACACAGTTGTTAAGCAATTCAATTTCTTTAGTGGATGAAGTTTGTTCAGATTTAAGAACGATTTCACATAATATGATGCCAGGAATTTTAGTTCAATTAGGGTTGAAGGCTGCTATTAATGATTTTATAACTAAAGTGGATGAAAACAACACTTTTAATATTGCTTTTGAGTGTATTGAGTTAAATACTCGTTTAAAAGATACTATAGAAATTATTATTTATAGAGTAATTCAAGAAGCGGTAAACAATATTACAAAACATGCTAATGCTAAAAATGTAAACATCCAAATAATGAAAGACGATTTAAGTATTTCTTTAATTATTGAGGATGATGGAAAGGGTTTTAATCCTAATACAATAAAAAAAGGATTAGGTCTTAAAAATATAATATCAAGAATCACTTATTTAGGAGGAAAAACAGTTTTTGAATCTAATTCAGGAAAAGGGTGTACTATTGTTATAGAAATTCCATTAAGTAAAAGTAATGACTAAAAAGGTTATAAACATAATAATTGCAGATGATCATCAAATGTTTATTGATGGATTAATAGCTATGTTTAAAGATCACCCATATATAAATGTAAGAGCAACAGCAAACAACGGAAAAGAAACACTTCAACAACTTAAAAACAACTATTTTGATGTTGTTTTATTAGACATTAATATGCCTGAATTAAATGGTATTGAAAGTGCGAGAATAATTACTTTAAAATATCCTCAGACGAAAATTATTATTCTAACCAGTTATATTGAAAAGGAACTAGTTACCCAATTAATTGGAATTGGAATTAATGGTTATGTGTTAAAAAATACTGATAAAAATGAATTAGAAACCGCTATAGAAACTGTGTGTGATGGAGAAAAATATTTTAGTGGTGATGTTGCTTTAAATTTAATTAATGCAGCAACAAAAGAAACATATACAGATACTTTTTTAAAACCAGACAAAAAATTAACTGTTCGTGAAACAGAAATTTTAAGACTAATTACCAAAGAATTTACTACCAAAGAAATAGCTAATCAATTATCTATATCAGAATTTACTGTGAAAACACATCGCAAACACTTAATTTCTAAACTAAAAGTTAAAAATTTGGCAGGTTTGGTAAAATATGCTGTTTTTAATGGTTTAGTAGATTAAGCCATCCCTTTAAAGAGGGATTTATTCATTTCCAATTCATCCTAAAGGAGTATTGTGCCGATACCATAAAATTTAAAACTTTGTTAAATAAAAAAATACAACATGAAAAAAATACTATTTACACTTTTAGTTATTACTTTAATTTCCTCTGTTTTAAAGGCACAAAATCCTCAAGATTTTATTCACGCTAATGGGCAGGATTTAATTCACTATGCCAACAATACAAAAATAAATTTACGAGGTATTAATTTTAATGATTTTTGGTTAGAAGATACAAATATTCCTGGTTCTAATTGGTTTTTTGATGATCCAAACGATTTAGGAACCCCGAGAGATACTGTTTTTGGAGGCCAAAATTGGTACAGTGATGCCAGCCAAGTAGGATTCAATTCTGTCCGTATAGCGATGAATTACCGTCAATTTGAAGACAATGCAACCCCTTTTATATACAAACAGAGTGGCTGGAATTTTATTAACCAAAATATTATATGGGCAAATCAATACAATATGTATTTAATATTAGATATGCATGTTGCTCAAGGAGGTTTACAAAATAGTACAAATGCACCAAGTTTATGGATGAATGCCGCAAATCAAGACCGATTAGTTGCTTTATGGTACAATATTGCTCAACGATATGTAAATGATACAACCATAGCTGCTTATGATATATTAAATGAACCTACACCTGTTGACACAACCTTAAATTGGGAAAACCTAGCTCAGCGAATTGTTGATACCATTAGAACAGTTGATAACAACCATTTAATTATTGTAGAGTATGCCTATGGTCAAATAAATCCAAATAATACTTGGAAACCTTTTTGGAATTTAAATTTGCAAATGTTTTTAGTCAATGATAATAACGTAATGTACGACTTTCATTACTATAACCCTCTACAATATACATTGCAGTGTTTTAACAATCCATCATGTACTCCAACAATACAATATAATGATCCTTCACAAACTTTTGTAGCTGAAGGAGCAACTCAAGCCACTCCTTTTAATCAAAGTTGGTTAGCTACCGATTTAGTGGCCATGATGTCAGTTTATCAAAGTGCAAATGTCCCTATAAACATAGGCGAATGGGCTCCATGGAGAGCTAACTACGAATACAATAACAATCAGATGCAAGGCTATGAATATATTTGTGATTTAATGAATCTTTTTGATCAAAATAATTTGAATTGGCAATACTATTGTTATAATGAATATAGACATACTTCAACGGACCCTCAAGGGAATGATGGTTTAAATGAACGATTAAGAAACTATTTACTGTTTAATCAATGTGTGCCAGGAAATACAGTAGATGTCCATGAAAACATAGATTTAAAATCAGTAGGAATGTATCCAAACCCTGTTTTGAATGAACTTAGTATTGATTTTAACAACAAAATTGATGCAACAATAACTATTGTAAATATTACAGGACAGGAACTAATTGCTAAAACTGTTTCAAATAGAAAAACTATTGTAATTAGTACTGAAGAGTTAACAACCGGTATTTATTTTATGAAAATCACTTCATTAGCAGGACAAAAAACAGTAAAATTTGTAAAAAAATGATTGCACTATTAATTATCTCTTTGGATAAAAATATTAAGGTATATTTGCGTTAGGTTAGCTTATGGCTTTGAATATCAATGGTTAGTGCGAATATTTACGTTAATATTGTTTGTGTTTTCTTTTAGCTTAATAGCTAAAAGTAATAATAATATAGATAGTTTAAAAAATGAGTTGTCAACTCACAATACCGATGAGGAGCAATTTGATCTTTTATTAAAGATATCATTCAGCTTAGGTTATAATGATGCATTTAAATCTGCTGAGTTTGCTGAAAAGGCTTATGGATTAGCTAAGAAAAATAAGGATGAGGATAGGCAGTTCAAGGCCTTAATGCAAATGAGCAATTCTTACCATATTTTAGGAGATTATAACAACGGGATAGAATATGGTTTGCAAGGTCTAAGAATAGGTGAAACCAACAAGGATTCTGTAAAAATAGGTAGAGCCTATAATGTTCTTGGGTTGACTTATCGTATCATGGGAGATCATGAAAAGTCAATGGATTATTTTATAAAATCTTTCGAAATAGCTTCTCAAGCTAATAACCTGATACGTAAAGCAATCATTGCAAATAATATTGCTAACGAA
>JAJCYN010000390.1 GCA_029262915.1 Flavobacteriales bacterium | reverse complement strand
GAATTTTGGTAGTTCCACCAAGTCGTTTTGAATTCGTTTCTAAATTTGATTTAGAAGAAATTGCAGAAAAAAATGAAGTAGAAGCCTCTAAGGTTTTTTTGACTTATGAAAAAGCACTTTTAACTACATTTGGAAAGTATAATGATGAAAATTTTAAATTCATTCCTGTAGAAGCTGCTTTATTGAAGCCACACAAAAAATTTATTAAATATAAGTATGGTAAATTTAATGGTAAACGTTATAATGCTGTTGATTTAAAAAACTTTGGCGAAGCGAACTTTACAAAATTATTAGAGGAACATAATGCTGATTTTGTGATTTTTATTACCTGGTACGACATCAAAAAAGAATCTTTTACTAGGGCTGGAAAACATAGTAAAAGAGCTCCTTATGCAGCTCATTATCTCGATTATGACATCTATAATTTGTTCAAACAACAAGTGATTGGAGATGCTAAAGTAAAAGCAGAAGGAGATACACCAAATGATTTAGAGGTTTCTTTTAAATTGCTCCGAATAAAAGAATTAGAAAGTGCTTACAATAATTTTATTGGTAAAGTAATAGAACAACTCAACAAACCGATAGAAAATTAAAGTTTATGGTTTCAGCAATTCGGTTATTTTTTGGGCTTTCTTGGACTTTTGCTTTAATGTTAATAGCTCCTTTTTTTATTTTAATTACTTTCAACCGTCAATTTCCTTTAACCTTAGCACGCACTGTTTTTCCTCCTGTTTTAATGTGGATAGCAGGAATTAAATTGAAAACGATAGGGCAAGAAAATGTTCCCAAAAATGAGTCTGTTATATTTGTCGCAAATCATTGTTCTCATCTAGATATAGGGTGCTTATGCGGAGCTTTACCAGTTAATTTACATTTTATAGGTAAAAAAGAATTAATGTTTGTGCCTTTTGTGGGTTGGTATATGTTAATGGCAGGGCATATTTTTATTGATAGGAAAAGTAGGTCAAAATCAATAACTAGTTTAAAAAAAGCTGCAATAAAGATAAAAAATGGAAAAAGTGTTGCGATGTACCCTGAAGGAACAAGAAGTAAAACGGGAGAATTAGGAGTATTCAAAAAAGGTGCTTTTCATATAGCACTGGATGCAGGAGTAAGTATTGTTCCTGTTCATATAAAAGGAACTTACAATGTTTGGCCAGCTACAAGCAATAAAATAACACCTGGGGATGTCATTGTTAGAATTGGAAAACCCATTGATTCATCAGAATACACTAAACATACAATTAAAGATTTTGTAGCTAAAACAAGAATAGCTATTGAACAAATGGGAGCAGTGTAATTTTATAGTGGAATATTACCATGCTTTTTCTTTGGCAATGTAGCTACTTTGTTCTCTAACATCTTAAAAGCCTTAATTAACTTTTCTCTTGTTTGGGCTGGCTTAATTACTTCATCTACATAACCACGAGCAGCGGCATTGTATGGGTTGGCAAACATCTTGGCATATTCTGCTTCTTTTTCTTTCCATTTTTCTTCAGGATTTTTTGCGGAACTAATCTCTTTTTTAAAGATAATTTCTGCAGCTCCTTTTGCTCCCATAACAGCAATTTCTGCACTTGGCCAAGCAAAATTCATATCAGCTCCAATGTGTTTCGAGTTCATTACATCATAAGCTCCACCATAAGCTTTTCGCGTAATTACCGTAATTCTTGGAACAGTAGCTTCACTAAAAGCATACAATAATTTTGCTCCGTTAGTAATAATGGCATTCCATTCTTGATCGGTACCTGGTAAAAATCCTGGAACATCTTCAAATACTAAAAGTGGAATATTGAATGCATCACAAAAACGAACAAATCGAGCACCTTTTTGAGAAGATTTAATATCTAAAACACCTGCTAAAAAAGCAGGTTGGTTAGCAACAATACCAATTGATTTTCCTGCCAAACGAGCAAAACCAACAACAATGTTCTCAGCAAAATCTTTATGAATTTCGTAAAAACTTCCTTCATCTATCGTTCCTTCAATTACTTCTTTTATGTCGTACGGCTGATTAGGGTTGTCAGGTATAATTGTATTTAAGTTCTTCCTACTCTCATCAACTGATTCATACGGAACAGATGGAGCGTCTTCTTCACAATTTTGAGGAATATAAGAGAGCATCGTTTTTATTCCATTAATGCACTCTATCTCATTCGCATAAGTTAAATGGGTTACCCCAGATTTCGTAGAATGGGCGGAGGCCCCGCCTAAATCTTCGGAGCTAACCTCTTCATGGGTTACGGTTTTAACCACATTTGGTCCTGTAACGAACATGTAAGAAGTATTTTCCACCATCATAATAAAATCAGTAAGAGCAGGATAATACACGGCTCCACCAGCACAAGGTCCCATTATAGCAGAAAGTTGTGGAACAACTCCACTTGCTAATGTATTTCTATAAAAAATATCAGCATAGCCGCCTAAGCTAACTACTCCCTCTTGAATTCTTGCTCCACCAGAATCATTTAGTCCTATTACAGGAGCTCCATTTTGCATAGCCAAATCCATTACTTTACAAATTTTTTCAGCATAGGCTTCTGCTAAAGAGCCTCCCAACACAGTAAAATCCTGTGAAAAAACATAAACTAATCTGCCATTAATATTCCCATAACCCGTTATCACTCCGTCACCTAAAATTTTGGTTTTTTCTAATCCAAAATTGGTCGAACGGTGCGTAACTAACATTCCTATTTCTTCGAAAGAACCTTCATCCAATAAAAAATGAAGCCGTTCACGAGCTGTTAGTTTTCCTTTTTTATGTTGAGCATCAATCCTTTTTTGTCCACCACCTAATTTGGCTTCTTCTATTTTGTCATCAAGCTGATTAAATTTTTCTTCCATAAGTGTGATTCTAACAGATAGTAAAAATAAAAAAAATAGAATTAATAAAAGGGTTTAGATTAGTCTGTTTTCCAAGCCTAAAAAATACATTTTTAAACCCTGAAAACCAGCAAGTTAAAAAAGATTTAAAATAAATTTAATTTTTACTTGCAGGTTAAAATATTTGCCTACGTTTGCCGGCTTTAAATTTTAAAAATGTAGGTTATGTTTAAGTTCAATTTCACCCAAATTCTATCAGCATCAATGATATTGTTTGCCGTAATTGATATTGTTGGATCGGTTCCAATTATCATAGATCTGAGACAAAAAGTAGGTAAAATTCAATCAGAAAAAGCAAGTATTGTTGCCTTATTTATTATGGTAATTTTCCTGTTTGTTGGGGAGTCCATCTTAAACTTAATTGGAATTGATGTAAATTCATTTGCAATTGCTGGAGCTTTTATTTTATTTTTCTTGGCCTTAGAAATGATTCTAGGAATAAGGTTATATAAAGATGATGCACCAGAAACAGCCTCTATAGTTCCTATAGCTTTTCCGTTAATTGCAGGTGCAGGAACGATGACAGCCTTACTTTCGTTGCGAGCAGAATATGCTGTTCAGAACATAATTATCGCCATTGTGGTAAACATTATTTTGGTTTATGCAGTGCTTAAACTTTCAGGTAAGATTGAAAAAATATTAGGAAATGGAGGAATTGCTGTTTTGCGTAAAGTATTTGGTGTAATTTTATTGGCGATAGCAGTAAAGTTGTTTAGAACAAATATGGGAATATAATTGGCAAAAATTACAATATATACAGATGGAGCAGCAAAGGGCAATCCGGGAAATGGGGGGTATGGCGTTGTAATGATGAGTGGAAAGCACCGAAAAGAACTCTCGGAAGGATTTAGAATGACCACCAATAACCGTATGGAATTGTTAAGTGTAATTGTTGCATTAGAAACCATTAAAAATAGAAATGCTGAGGTTGAAATATTTTCTGACTCAAAATATGTGGTTGATTCAGTTGAAAAAGGTTGGGTTTTTAGTTGGCAGAAAAAAGGGTTTAAAGGCAAAAAAAATATTGATTTGTGGAAACGATTTTTACTGATTTATCCTGAGCATAATATTAAACTTAATTGGGTAAAAGGTCATGCGGGTAACATGTTTAATGAGCGTTGTGATGAGTTAGCGGTTGATGCGGCTGAGGGTGATGATCTATTGATTGACAAAGGTTATGAGGAGACTGGAGAAACTAATTTGTTTGATTCCTAAAATCATACAACCCTTTTGTTACATTTGTCGTCTTTCAAAAGATTATGCCAGAATATCCAAGTACTATAAAATCAAAACTACCTAAAGTTGGAACTACCATTTTTACAGTAATGAGTCAACTGGCAAATGAAAATAAGGCCATAAATCTTTCACAAGGATTTCCTGATTTTGAGAGTTCAGCAGAATTAATTAGCTTGGTAAATGATGCTATGAAAAAAGGCTTAAATCAGTATGCCCCAATGCCAGGCATTCTACCTTTAAGAGAACAAATTGCTAAGAAAACGGAAAAACTTTACGGAACAGTATATCATCCTGAATCGGAAATTACGATTACTGCGGGAGCTACTCAGGCAATTTACACGGCAATAGCAGCAACTGTTACAGAAGGAGATGAAGTAATAATTTTTACTCCTGCTTATGATTGTTATGAACCATCAATTGAATTAAATGGTGGAAAAACGGTGTTTGTTCAGATGCATGCTCCTGATTATAAAGTGAATTGGGAACAAGTTAAAAAGTTGATTACGCAACGTACCAAAATGATTATTATTAATACTCCTCATAATCCTTCAGGAACAGTTTTGGAGGAAGAAGATATGTTGGCGTTAGAGAAAATTGTTTCGGATACCGATATTGTTGTGATTAGTGATGAAGTTTACGAACATATTATTTTTGATGGTAAACAACATCAAAGTGTTTCTAAATTTCCAGGATTAGCAGAACGTTCTTTCATTATCTCTTCTTTCGGAAAAACATTTCACAATACTGGATGGAAAATGGGCTATTGTTTAGCTCCCAAAAACCTAATGGTTGAGTTTAGAAAAGCACATCAGTTTGTTGTCTTTTCAGCAAATACTCCAATTCAATATGGATTAGCAGAATATTTAAAAAAAGAAAAAAATTACTTAGGGTTAAATTCATTTTACCAAGAAAAAAGAGATTTGTTCACTTCGTTAGTAAAAGAGTCCAAATTTGAGGTTTTACCTTCTTCGGGAACTTACTTTCAATTATTGAGCTATAAAGGAATAACTGATATGTCAGATACAGATTATGCCATTGAATTAACTAAAAAGTATAAAATTGCATCTATTCCTGTATCGGTTTTTTATCATCAAAAAGTTGATGAAAAAATATTGCGTTTT
>JAJCYN010000389.1 GCA_029262915.1 Flavobacteriales bacterium | reverse complement strand
CGCTGATTATTATGAAGTAGCTGAAAATACTTATATGAGTGGTGATTGCATTAAATCAGTTACTGAGTTAAGCAAATATTTAGAAAAATATCCTAATGGTACTTATAAACTAAATGCTCATTTTTATAAAGCAGATTGTGAATACAAATCTGGTTTTGAGAATGAAGCCTTACTTGATTTTAATTACGTAATTGAGCAGCCTAAAAATAAGTTTACCGAAACTGCTTTATTAAAAGCTGGGGAAATAAATATGAATCTGGGGAAAACTGAAGATGCATTAAACAACTATAGTCAGTTAGAGTATTTGGCAGACATTCCAGCTAATGTATTTAAAGCTCAAGTAGAGCAAATGAGACTAAATTTTCAATTAAACAACTACGATGAAACCATTAAATATTGTGAATTAATTATTAATAAAGACATTGATGACGCTAACCTAATTACTGAAACGCATCTAATATATGGTAAAACTGTAATGGCACAAGACGATTACAATTTAGCATTAAAAGAGTTTACTACAGCCTCATCTTCTGCTAACGAATTTGGTGCTGAAGGAAAATTTAATGTTGCCTATATTTTACATCTAAGAGGTGAACACGATAATTGTGAATCGGAAGTATTTAGTTTAATTAAAAAATTCCCATCCTATGGATATTGGATAGGAAAATCCCTTATCCTTTTAGCTGATAATTATGTTGCCAAAGAAGATTTCTTTCAAGCAAAAGTAACTTTAAACAATGTTATTGATAACAGTAAATTCCCTAAACTAGTTGACACTGCTAAAGAAAAATTAAATATAATTGAGCAAGCAGAAGCATCTAAAATAATAATAGAAAAAGAACCAGAAATCGATTTAGAATTATTTAATGATGCTGATTTAGAAGAATTATTTAATGAGGAAGAAGAAATAATAGAAGACGAACTCCCTAAGCTCAAGAAATTAAAAAATAAACCGGTGAATATCGAAGATTCTGAAAATGATTCAGAACCTAAAGAAATCAAAAATGAATTAGAAGATACCCTTAAAGATGAGTAACGCTAGGAACATATTAACTTTACTTGTAGTATTTTTAGTACTATTATCAAATGGTTTTACACAAACAAAACGATCAGTAGATTCTACTACAATTTTTACAGAAACCGTTTTTCAACCCTTTTTAACCGATGCCTTTAAGATTAAAGAGAACCCAAGTATTAAAGACACCAACAAAATTATTCCAGAATTAACATATAGTTTTTTAACCAAACAAGTTCCTGTAGCATTTAATATAGATCCAATAAAGCCTGCAAAAATTAAGGGTGAGCCTTTAGTTAAATTGTACCACGGTTATGCAAAAATTGGGTTTGGAACCAATACTACACCTTTAGCAGAAATTTATTATAACGCTAAACGATCTAAGAATTTATCTTATGGCTTTTCAGGAAAGCATTTTTCTTCTAGTGGGATTTCAGGAAACGACTATAGCGATTACAGCGACAATGAATTAAGCGTTTTTGGCAAACGTTTTACAAAAGAATTTACACTTTATGGTCAAATGGGATACACTCGAAATGTAAATCATTACTATGGCTTTTCTGACCAAAATGCTGCAATCATTGTAAGCCCTGATGACATCAGACAAGAACTCGATAAATTTAATACAGCTTTCTCCCTAACAAGAAATTTTACAGACACTAGTCAATTTGATTATAACTTCGATATTGCTTACCATAATATAAATGATTTGTTTCAGGTTTCAGAAAATCATGTTGAAATTGATGGAAAATTGAGCAAATACCATAAAAATGAACTCTATACCATTGGTGCGGAAATGAATTACAATAAATTAATTAATCCATTAGATCAAGATCATAATTTAGTAGTAGGATTAAATCCTCATATCAGCACTTCTACCAATAAATGGCAATTTCAAGTAGGCATAGGACTATATTTAAATTCATTTCCCAACACTAAATTTCATTTTTACCCTAAAGCAGAATTCAAATACAATGTTGTTGAACACATTATTATTCCTTATGTTGGGATAAAAGGAGGTCTAGTAAGTAATAATTTAAACAATTTCTACCAGGAAAATCCATTCATTAACACCCAACTCTTATCAATTCAAAATAGCAACCAGAAATACGATGTTTATGGTGGAATAAGAGGAAGCTTGAGTTCTAAAATAACATTTAACACAAGTTTTAGCCGACAGAAAATGGAGGGAATGCCGCTTTATGTAAAAGACATTAACAATCTAATCGAAAACAAATTTGTTTTAGCCTATGATACCGTAAGTTTTTCTAAAGTTACTGGTGAATTGGCTTATCAGAAATTAGAGAAATTTAAAATCTTATTAGAAGCCAATTACTACAATTATACTCCAAAAAATGAAATTAAAGCGTGGCATAAACCAGATTTCAAGGTATCATTATCTGGTATCTACGACTTAAGCGATAAAATTATTGTTAGAGCCGATCTTTTTCATTTTAGTAAGCAATACGCTAAAACATTAAACACCATTACCACAAACAATACCATAACGTTAATTGAAGATGCCAAGGAATTGGATAATGTATTTGATCTTAATTTGGGTTTTGAATATCGCTATACCAAAAAGTTATCGGCCTTTATTCAACTCAACAACATTGCATCTTCTCCTTATAAAAAGTGGGATGATTATCCGACTCAAAAATTTGGCGTACTCGGAGGGTTAACCTATTCTTTTTAAAGAACTAGCAACTATTCAGTGAAGTATTCAATATTTTCTTCTTTATAAGTTGTTTTACGCCTGTTTTTTTTAGACCGCCCATCATTTAAACTAAAATGCATTCCTATTTTAATTCCAAACCAAATTGCAAAGTGATCATTTATCAAATCTGCTTTTTTATCGAATATTCCGGCCAACTCATATCCAAAAGTAAATCCATTGTTTGTGAAATATTGTAGGCCAATTGGCAAATAAAAAAGCCCCACGTTCTTACCCTCTTCTTTTCCCCTAGGAGAATCAAAAGTTTCTGAAGTACCAATTAAAAACCCTCCAGTATACAATGTCCAATTGCTACTAGAGTAAGCATCAGAATGAAATTTTAATCCACCAAAAAAAGCGCTCCCCGAGAAAAACCCTAATCCTCCAGAACCAAGTCCTCCTTCAACATTAACAGATGGAAAAATGAAAACATCTAGTGAAGCAGCGAAAGATAAACCCGGCCCTCCAACAGAAAAGTTTATCCCCACGGGGGTTTCCTTTCTTGGGTTCTGAGAAAACCCGAGATTTGAAAGAAGAATTATTAGTAATAAAACTACATATCTCATTATCATTCGAAAATACAGATATTTATCGTTAAATAAAATACAAAGATAAAAAACCTAAAAACTATGTGTGATGAGTAAAATTCCTACTTTTGATTTTTTTCAAATTTGTATGCTATACCCTAAAGAAAAACAACTCCGATACGATAGTGCCTATTTAAAAATGGCAAAAGAATGGGCTAAACTTTCTCATTGTACTAGGAAGCAAGTTGGTGCATTAATAGTTAAAGATAGAATGATTATTTCAGATGGATATAATGGAACTCCAACAGGTTATGATAATTGTTGTGAAGATAAAAAGGGTGACACACATTGGTATGTTTTGCATGCTGAGGCAAATGCCTTAACAAAGATTGCAAAATCAAACCATAACGCAAATGGAGCAACACTGTACATTACACTTTCGCCCTGCAAAGAATGCAGTAAACTTATTTTGCAAGCGGGGATAAAAAGAGTTGTTTACATTAAAGCTTATAAAGATAATTCGGGCCTAGATTTTTTAAATCAGTCTGGCATTGAACTTACCAAAGTTGAAAACTTAAATGAGTAAAAGCAAAGCATACCTGTTTATTTTTCTTCCCTTAATAATTGCGGGGTGCATTGTTATTGGCATTTATTTGGGGGCCTTTTTAGCCCCTTCTGATGTTAATGATAAAGCGTTCATCTTTCCACAGAACAAACGGTTCAACACAGCTACCAAATTGAACGAAATTTTAAACTTTATAGAAGATACTTATGTTGACTCTGTTAACAAAAAAGAGTTAACGGAACGTTCCATTACTTCAATGCTTGCCACATTAGATCCTCATTCCTATTATATTCCCGCGAAAGATTTTGATGGAATGAATGAGCCATTAGAAGGTAATTTTGAAGGAATTGGTGTAGAGTTTAGAATAAAAGATGATACCATTTTGATTATCTCACCAATTGTAAATGGTCCTTCGGATAAACTAGGAATAAAAGCAGGAGACCGAATTGTAAAAGTAGATACCACAATTGTTGCAGGAGTTGGAATTACCAATGACAAAGTAATTAAGCTCTTAAAAGGTCCTAGAGGGACTAAAGTAGCTATTGATATTGTAAGGCAAGGAACTAAAAAAAGAAAACACTTCATAATAACAAGAGATCGAATACCAATTTTCAGCATTGATGCACCATATATGATTACCAATAACATTGGATACTTAAGAATAACGCGTTTTTCAAAAACTACCTATTCCGAATTTTTAGAAGCAACTCAAAACTTAAAAGAAAAAGGAATGGAAAAACTTATTATCGACTTAAGAGGTAATGGTGGTGGAGTTTTGGGAGCTGCTACAAAAATTGCAGATGAGATTCTAATTAAAAACAAAATGATTGTTTACACCGATGGGAGAACAAGAAATAAAGACGAATATTTTTCTACCGATAATGGAACATTAGAAACTTGTGATATTGCTATTTTAATCAATGAAAACTCAGCTTCAGCGAGTGAAATTCTAGCAGGAGCAATACAAGATAATGACAGAGGAAATATTATTGGAAGGCGCTCTTTTGGCAAAGGATTAGTTCAGGAGCAAGTAATGTGGCCAGATGGATCCGCCTTAAGGTTAACCGTTGCAAGGTACTATACACCAACTGGAAGATGCATTCAAAAACCTTATGGAGCAAATATGGAACAATATCACGCAGAAGCGTATAATCGTTATGAAAATGGTGAATTATTATCAGCAGACAGTATCCAATTTCCAGATTCACTAAAATTTTATACTCCAGAAGGAAAAATAGTCTATGGTGGCGGTGGCATTATGCCAGACATTTTTGTTCCACTCGATACAGTTGGAGGAACACCTTATTTATATGAATTAAGATATAGAGGTATTATTCAAAATTTCGCTTTAAATTATGTAGATAAGCAGCGTACAACATTGAATACCCAATATAAAAATGCGATTACTTTTAAAAATCGTTTTAAGGTAAACAACGATTTATTTAATAGCATCATAAAATTTGCTGATGAAAATGATGTGGAAAGAGATTTAGAAGAAATCATTACATCAAAAGAGTTAATATCTAGAGGTTTAAAAGCTGCCATAAGCAGAAATTTGTTTAATGATTTTGGGTATTACGTAATAATTAATGATGATGATAAAACAGTTCAAAAAGCGATAAAATCTTTCAAATAATTTATTATGAAAAAAGATATTAACCCATCAAAAGTTGAGGATGTTGCTGTTGCAGTAGTAAAGGAAAAGAATGAACTCGATCAAGAAATTTGGAATGTTTACCTTATCAATCAAAAATCAAAATCCATAGAAAATGTTTTGGTATCCTCTAAAGGGTACCTTACAAAAATTAACGGAAATGAAACCAAAACTTCTGCTTTAAGACATTCTATAGGTAATGTTGAAGCAAATAATTATGTTTTAATTGAACCAATAATGGAAAACGTTTTTGGGCTTCATAATGAGTATTGGGTTAGCTTTTTTCAAAACAATGAAATGCTTGATAAGAAATATATTTTTTTAGCAGAAACGATTAAAGAAGAAAATCTAATTAACATCCCTCTTATTAATAAACCTGGAGTAATGATTAAATAAATTGTATCTTAGAGTTTCTAAATTCTAACTAATTATGCTTCAAAAAATTAATCTCGAAAAAATTCTCTTTCTAGATATTGAAACTGTAGCTCAACGTCCTAAATTTTCTCAACTGGATGAAGATTTTAAAAACCACTGGGAACAAAAAGCGAATTTTATTGCTAAAGAAAATGAAACAGCTGATGATGTTTATTCTAGAGCTGGAATTTATGCTGAATTCGGTAAAATTGTTTGTATTTCTGTTGGTTTTATAAATATAGAAAATGGGACAAAATCTCTTCGATTAAAATCTTATTTTAATGATGATGAAAAGACGTTATTAATTGACTTTTTCGAATTATTAAACAAACACTATGACCATAGGGATGATCTTTTATGTGCTCATAACGGTAAAGAATTTGATTTTCCCTACATTGCAAGAAGAGGTTTAATAAATGGGATTAGCATTCCTTCAATACTTGATCTGGCTGGAAAAAAACCTTGGGAAGTTCCTCATCTAGACACCCTGCAATTATGGAAATTTGGTGATTATAAACATTATACCTCATTAAGTTTATTAACATCTATTTTTAACATTCCTACACCAAAAGATGACATTGATGGGAGTATGGTTAACGATGTTTATTGGAAAGAAAAAGATCTAGAACGTATTGCTAATTATTGTCAGAAAGATGTAGTAGCACTAACACAGCTATTTTTAAAATTTAGAAACGAACCCATCATTGAACAAGAAAATATTGTTATATCATAACGTATGAAAATTGGTTTAAATAAAATAGTTCTTTCCTTTGGCATTTGTTTTCTATTTGCCTGTAACCAAAACAAAAGTCCTTTTTTCGATGAAATTTTAAAATCAGAAAATGGGCAATTTAGAAATACTGAAATTGGAGCAACAATTGAGGACATTAAAGCTATAGAAAACGAAAAATTCTTGAAAGATCAAATGCCCGATTATTTGCATTATGATTATGAAATAAGTATGGGGAACACTTATACCGTAACTTATGATTTTTCTGAAAACAATGAATTGTACGAAATTGAAGTGGTAGTTTTTTTAGATGCAATCGAAGATGCTGCAGTACTATTTAATAATTTTTCTGCTCATTTTAATAGAAAATATAGTGTTGGAAGAAAGGAAGATGACGGTTACATGACCTGGCATACTAATTCAAGTATTTCTAACACTAGAGTTGCTGTATCAATAATTAATGATAGTGAAGCGTATGGTTTTTTAACCATTTTTATTCGTGACCTAGATTATTAGTTTATAGATAGTTACAACCCTTTCATCCCCTATATTTTGCAAATGGTCTAATCTTATATTAGGTATTAATGTTATTACTTGTTTTAGTTTTTAAGAAAGTGTAATTTTATTGCCCTTTGGAGATGATTTATAAAGTATGAGCAGTAGAACATTATTAGAGATAAAGAACTTAGTAACTGAGTTCCATACTGAAGATGAAACAGTTAAAGCTGTAAATGATATTTCTTTTACGCTTAACAAAGGAGAAACAATTGGTATTGTTGGTGAGTCGGGTTCTGGAAAATCAGTTACCTCTTTATCAGTAATGCAATTAATCCCTAATCCTCCGGGAATAATAGCTGGTGGAGAAATTTTATTTCATACAGATCATGGTGTTGTTGATTTAATTCAAGCAACTGAAAAGGAAATGAGAAATTATAGGGGAAATGAAATTGCGATGATATTTCAAGAGCCAATGACCTCTTT
>JAJCYN010000388.1 GCA_029262915.1 Flavobacteriales bacterium | reverse complement strand
CAGATATTAAATTTCCAGCATCATCAACAAGATACAAATCAATATTTTTAACCTCTTTTCCAATGGATAGAATACCTTTATGCTCAGCAGTATTTTTATTGTTCCAATTGTAAGTTGAAGACAATATTCCACCTTCTGATGGTCCATAAAGGTTTACTATATTGCTATTTGGTGCACAATGTTGCCATTGTTTGGCTGTTGTTTCATAAAATACTTCCGCACCTACAAACGTATATTTAAGGTTAGGTAAATTAATTTCCGAATAATACGGATTAAGTAATTGGAGTGTTGAAGGTGCTGTTATGAGTACCGATATGTTATATTCTAGAAGTATTTTGTAAGCCGCTAAATATTTTATTTCGTCATTATTTATGGTATGAACGCTTGCACCTAAACATAATGGAATGAGTGTTGAAATAATAGACATGTCAAAGGTCAAATCTGCCATTTGTAAAAAAACATCATTGGCAGTTAAGGAGTACTTTAATGATAAAAATGAAGCAACAAATCCATCTAAATTTCGATAACTTATTGGAACTCCTTTGGGAATACCTGTAGTACCCGATGTAAACAAAATATAAGCGATATCATCCTTATTAATTTCGAGTATTGGGATTTCTTGTTGTTGCTGAGGTAATTTACTCGTATTAAGCACATTTAATTCATCAAAACAATCATTAACTATTTCTCTACTTGAAAGAACAAGATCAGCCGAAACAATAGTGATAACTGATTTTAATCTTTCATTATTATCTCTAATATTTAAAGGAATGTAAATGTTTCCTGTTTGCCATATAGCAATAATAGATGCGTATGTTTCTATATCATTATCGGTGGCTACTATTATTTTTTGTTGATGGTGATTTTCCTTTAAAATTACATGAACAATATTATCCACCTTCTCATAAAATTCCTGATAAGAATAATTTCTTTCATTAATGTGAAACGCTTTTTGGTTAGCATATTGTGATGAAATTGACTTTAATAATTTGATAAAGGAAATGTACAATATTTTAGGATTAAATAGAACCTTTCAAAGGTACGATATTATTGTAACCATACTATTCCTAAGAACGATTCTATTCTTGTAAATTTATGTTAAATCGTAAGGGGGCACACCTTAGGCTTGCTTACCACCTTAAAGAGTCTAATAAAAAAAACAACTAAACCCCTGTAACGAAATCGTGACTTTTTATAAGTTTTAATATAGATTAATAACAAGCTTAGTAAGTTATGGTTTAATCATCATCAACTTCTTTTGTTACCATTTTAAATGTTACCGGATGATGATCTGAATAGTATTGTTTAAATAAGTTATGATTGTATGGGGCACCAGGGTAAGGCTCTGTTTTTTTCCAAAAAGGTTTCATTATAGAAATCAAGTCTATAACCTGAAAGTCATACTTTAAATCAATTTCTCCAGATGTAGCATCAACATTATACATTATATGGTCATAAGGCCTAGCCCCCTTATCGAGATTTGTATTAATTAAGGTATTTGTCTTTCTACATTCATCATTAAGAGAAAGGTAGCCTTCAGGTGTAACGGTAGATAATTCAGTAGTATCGTAAATATTCATGTCTCCAAGTATAATTATATCTTTTTCTAACTCATTGTTAGCATTAATCCATTTGGATATTGTATGTAACTCTTCTATTCTTCTTTCCTTTTCTTCCTCTTTATCGCCAGGTTGAAGATGAACTGAAATTAAAACAAAATCTAAATTATTATCAATGGTTCTGAACGGGAAAGCATAAGGAACACGTTCGTAATTTGGATGATTACTCCGATCGTCAGCAAGAAATCCGTTGGGCAAATCTTCTGCTATTTTTACTTTTTCTTCTTTATAAAATATAACCCACCATTCAGTTGAAGTCCCCTTAGAGTGAATTTTGTCTTTCGTTCCTGTATCTTCTTCGGAGAGTTTATATAAAAATCCTTGTGCTAACATAGCTTCAAAAAACTTATTAGCTTCTATGTCCAAATCATATGATGTGTTGTCAGGATATTCTCCAGCATAAGGTGCGGCTACTAATTCCTGTATAATTACTATGTCATAATTTTTAAGAATGTCAGCCAACGCAGAGTCATTACGTTTTTTAAAACTTCCTAAGAATTGAATATTAAATGAACATACATCTATTGTATCTGAGATAAATTCTGTATCAGTAGATGCCAAAATAATTGGAGAAGGTATTTGTTCGATAGTAGAATCAGAAGAGATTGTTTCATCACTACTACATTCTAGATACAGAAAAGGTAATATTATCCATAAAATGTATTTCAATACAGTTTGTTTTTTTGATATATTTCAAATGTATAAAAATTAATTGTTCTATGGGTTATTCGAAAATAGTTGAATCAATTTACTATGTATTTGCATATAGGTGTTTTAAAATATTATGTATATTGTCGGTTCTAAAAATAACCATTATTTTATGTCAAAAGCAGAGCCAATTAAGACAGATTTGATGAAGTTTGTCACACTTCGTTCACCACAATTAATTAATCAAAAAATCAGAAATCAAGGATTTATACGTCACATAGATCCCATTAAGAGTAAGTTTCTTAAGCGAATACCAGATGTCACTGATGTTGAACTGTCACGTGTAGAAGTTCGTAAGGCACTTAATGGTTTCGAGTCAATTGCCGCTTACGAAGATCTAATCCAGATGAATATTTCTCTTTATGAGTTTTCTGAATGGTTAGCTCTAGAACAAAATTCACTTAAACTGGACGTTTGTAAGGAAAAGGCTAATGGCGTTTTTCTTTTAACAAAGACTCAGTTGATTAAGGTATGGGACAATTTGTTTTATCAGATTGTTGTGCGAGAATCAGATGTTATGCGTCAGGCTGCTCTTCGTATGATTATTGCTCATAATTTTATTGAGAAATTGAATGATGCAGATATAGAAGCTACGGCCGCAAGTGTGATTACTGGCCCGAAGAATCCTGAGCCTCCACAAGGTGATGAGCTTATGACTTTATATCTTAATCGTATAGCCGTTTCTAAAATAGTTATTCCTAAGGCCTTTAGTGTGGGAAAAGAGAAAATAAATTTAACCAACAATTCGCTTTTTCCTGATTTTAAAAACATCCAACGTAAACATGAACAAGGCATCTCTCGAAAGCGGGTAAAAACACTTGAGGAAGCCGAGTTGGATATAAATGTTCTGAAGAAGAAATACAAATCGGATAGAAAAAAAGCTTTTAATAAGGCTGAAAGGGAACATCACAAAAAGATTTTAAGTCTCAAAAGACCTTCGGATAGTGAAGAGAAAGGTGCCTTGGAGGTTGGAAGAACTATTGGATTACTAAGGTTAGGAGGAGATGCTGAAAGAGCTTCAACTGGATCATCTGAATCTACTATGACTTCAGCCAATGCAAAGAAGGAAAAGCCAAACCCACCTTTTAATTTTAAGTTTGAAAAACCATTTAGTGAAGGCTATAAAAAGAGTCTTTCAAAAAATACGCAGCGCGTATTTGATCAATTGAAAATTAATGTAAATGGAATTGATCAGGCTAAAGATACTATCCGTAGAAAGATTTTAGCTGAAAACTCGATTATTAATGATCGTATAAAAGGCTCTAAAAAAATCATCAAAATGAGAGGTGGTTCACTTTCTGAACCAAAGGATGTGCTGTATGAGTATTCTATAACGATTACAAAGGATGAGCTAGCTGATGAATTGTCCAAAAAGATTGTAATGACTTTTGAGTCTGGCTACAAGCAAAGTTACCCAAGTTCAGTGAACTTAGTGTTAAAATTTCAAGCTGGAAATGAATATGTAACAAATGACGTTGAGATTCTTGATAATACGCATAAACACATTCTACTGGATCTTTTCCCTAAACATGAAATTGAAAGCGGTAAAGCCAATTCATTTACAATTAAAGGAGAACTTCGTTTAGATAATGGAAATACAATTTTGTTGGATGTCAATGGTCGCGTGAATAATAAATCAACCAATGGAATAGGCCAATTACTTGAAGAGGTAGAGGAGAATGAAGTTCACTTATATGGTGTCAATAAAGTAGGGGTCGCTGATTTTAGAAAAGTAGAGCAAGAAGTTTGCTGCTATGTGCCGGGAGAAGTTTCGCATATCGAGAATGTGATGGCAAGGGAGTATAAAGAGCGTCACACACGTACTTTTATTGGAACGGAAACGACTACTGAAGAAACAAGTTCTTACGAGCAAGAGAACACTTCGGATACAACATCTACTTCACGAAATGAACTTCAGTCTGAGGTTCAAAATGTGTTAAGTGCTAGCTTAAATACTTCAATAGGCGCAGGAGCAGGTGTCTCAGGATCATTCCCTAGCGGAAGTTATAATGCGAATGCGAGTTTCAATCTAGGTATGAGTTCGTCCTTATCAAAATCGAACAGAGAAGCTAAAACAATGGCTCAAGAAGTCACTGAAAAAGCACTGGAACGTGTCGTTCGATCTACTTCTCAAAAACGTGTATTTAAAATGATGAGAGAATTCGAAGAGAATAATCGTCATGGATTTGACAATAGAGAAGGAGACAAACACGTAACTGGTGTTTACCGATGGGTAGATAAAGTATATACCAATCGACTTATAAATTACGGCAAGCGTTTGATGTATGAATTTATGGTTCCAGAACCAGCCCGTTTCTATAAAAAAGCCATTGAAAATAAGCAAGAGGAAAATCCATTAATTAACGTTTTGGAAAAACCCAAACACCCTACGGAATTGCACCCTCCCTTAAATTCATCTAGCGATATTACTTATAAGAATTATAAAGCATTTGGAGCTGCATATGGTGCACAATTAGAAGCACCTAAACCTTTAACGGAGACTGTATCTCAGTCGATTACTCCAATGACTCCACCGGACCATAAGCCATTCTCTGGAGGGCAAGATATTTATCTACCCGAAGGATATAGAGCTGAAAAGGCTGATGGATCGTTGAGTTTTGTTTATAAATACTCTTCAGGAGATGGACCTGGTTTTAGATTGAGTGTAGGAGGAGATCAAATACCAAAGGATCCACCCAAAACAGGACTTAACAAGGATACTTATTCTGACGATACTATAGCTTTTGATTTTGGAAAATTCATTACAGAAAAGGTGGCCGTTTCGGTGAGCGGGAATAAAATTTTCTCGTACACCATTAATATTACGGTTGATTGTGAGTTAAAACCTAAAATTATACATGAATGGCAGAGCAAAGTATACGACAGTATTATGGCTGCTTTTAATGAAAAAATGGTTGCATATGAAAACAGTCAAATTACAGCTGAAATTGTAAAAGATGTTGATGAGCAAAATCTGACAAGTAATTCAGGATTCAATCGTGAAATAGAATTAAGAGAATTGAAACGTTCTTGTATAGAAATGATTACACAGCCTTTTGAGATTCCAATGGGAAAGAATTTCTATCGAAAAGGAGAACATGATATTCCGAGAATAAAGCAAACCAAGGAGTTTGAAACGTATGCATCGCACGTAAAATTCTTTGAACAAGCTTTTGAATGGGATATAATGGCTTATTTATTTTACCCTTATTACTGGGCAAAAAAGAAACAATGGTTAGATCTCTTCCAATTAGAAGACATAGCTGATCCAATTTTTCAAGCATTTCTTCAAAGTGGCATGTCGCGTGTTGTCGTTCCAGTTCGTCCGGGATTTGAAGAGGCTGTATCCTACTATATGGAAACAGGAGATATCTGGAATGGTGGTGGGCTTGTCTTAGACTCAGATGATGATTTGTACCTATCAATAGCTGAGGAGATGGAAATGGTTGAAGGTGTTGTAGAGGATGTATGGCAAACTCGTGTTCCAAGTACCCTTACCGTAATTCAGAATGATTCAGTAGGTCTTGACGCTACTGGACTTCCTTGTTGTGATGCGATTGAAGGAGAAGGGTTTGAAGGATCAAATGAAACACTATCACGTATAACAACTAGCACAGATGGCTGATAACGAACAAGATTCATTTGAAACATATGAATACCAAGGATTTGAGAGTCAATTTCCTAGTGCGGGATTTCAGTATTCTGGTAAAGAAATTGCAGCAACCCAATATGGTAGTTCTGATTATCTATCGTTTGGACCTACAAGTATCTATATGGATAGTATTCTGGATGACACTAAGAAGAAGGAATTAGCAGATACACTATGTACCGTACCAGGAGCGTTTGTAACAGATAATGGCCCACGTGAATTAAACATTA
>JAJCYN010000387.1 GCA_029262915.1 Flavobacteriales bacterium | reverse complement strand
CTGTTATCAGTTTCATAATCAATATTGATAATTGGTTGAGAAAAAATAGTTTGATTACTAGAAATATTTACAAACCCTAGCGTTACAATTATTATTACCAATACAGTAATCCAAATTGATATTTGAAGTACTTTATTCATTTACTTTTTCTAATCTTTTGGTTAATTGTTCTTTAATCGGTTGTACAAAAACATCAATATCTCCAGCTCCTAATGTTAAGAGTACTTCAATATTTTTTTCTGATAAAACATTCAATAATTCTTCTTTAGTAACAACAGATTTATCGTTGATAGTCACTTTATTCAAAATAATTTCTGATGTAACACCTTCTATAGGAAGTTCCCTTGCTGGGTAAATATCCATTAAAATAAGCTCATCTAACAATGAAAGGCTGGTTGCAAATTCATCAACAAAATCTCTTGTCCGGCTGTACAAATGTGGTTGAAATATTCCTGTGATTTTTTTATCTGGATAAAGCTCATTAGCCGATTTAATACACATTTCTAATTCAGAAGGATGATGTGCATAATCATCAATATAAACGATTTGATCGGTTTTTATATGAGTCTCAAATCTTCGTTGAACCCCCTTATAGCTTGATAAAGCTTCTTTAATTTTAAGTTGATCTATCCCTAATTTATCAGCAATTGCAAATGCTCCAACGGCATTTTCAACATTATGTATTCCTGGTAACCCAATTTTTACGTTTTTGATTACGGATGTGTTGTAATTAATATCAACGTAATAGTCACCATCTTTAACAATAATATTAGACGCAGAAGTACCTGCCACTTCAGTAACAGAATAACTTGTAGTTTCAATATCTGAACGAGTACCAAGAACATTAATATAATCTTGTTTAGAAATTAATTTTCCATCTGGTTTAATCTTGTTCACAAATTCACTGTACGCATTTTTCATCTTCTCTTTGTCACCGTAAACATCCAAATGATCGGCATCAATTGAAGTAATTAAAGCAATATCTGGCGAAAGCATTAAAAAAGAACGATCAAACTCATCTGCTTCCACAACCATTACAGTAGCATCTTTACTTAACAGTAAATTCGAGTTGAAGTTTAAACTTATTCCTCCTAAAAAAGCAATACAGTTAACTCCACATTCATTTAAAATATGTGCAATAATTGAGGATGTAGTCGTTTTTCCGTGCGTTCCTGCAACAGCAATCGTAAAGTAATTTTCACTAATTAAACCTAATACTTCAGACCTTTTATAAAGTCTAACTCCTTGTTCTGTTAAATACTGAAACTCTTTGTTGTCATCAGGAATAGCTGGTGTATAGACTACCAAAGTTCCTTCTTCTTGTTGTTTTATTGGTCCTGGAATTTGATTAATATCTTCTGCATAATGAATACTAATTCCTTCTGATTCTAATTGCCCTGTTAAGGTTGTTTTGGTTTTATCATAACCTAACACCTTACAATCTAATGAATTAAAGTAACGTGCAATCGCGCTCATACCAATACCTCCAACGCCCAAAAAGTAAACAGTATGTAAGTTTTTGATATTCATTATCGTTTAATCAATTTTATTACTTCGTCAGCTATAATATTAGCAGAATTGGTAAAAGCTAATTTGGCAACATTGCTCGCTATTCTTTGTTGCTCTTCTTCATCTTTAACCAAATCAATTAATGTAGGAATCAATTTCTCTTGTGCTTCCTCATCTTTTACTAATAATGCTGCTTTATGATTAACCAGAGCCATTGCATTTTTAGTTTGATGATCTTCTGCTGCACTTGGTAATGGGACAAAAATGGTAGGCTTTGCAGCTATACTTAACTCAGAAACTGACATAGCTCCTGCCCTTGATACTACAACATCGGCTACAGCATAAGCATAATCCATTTTACTAATAAAAGGCATTGTTTTAATTCCCTCTTCTCCATAATTAGCAACTGCTTTAGCAGCTTCATCTACATATAGTTTACCTGTTTGCCAAACCAACTGGATATCATTTTTTGCAATCTCTTCTATTCCTGCATCAATGGCGTGATTAATTGTTCGTGCTCCTAAACTTCCTCCAACAACCAAAACAATTTTTTTGTTCTCATCTAAACCAAAATGCTCTATTCCTCTTGCTCTTTTTGCTTCTAAGTTTTTAATGTCTTGACGAACTGGGTTTCCGGTTAACATTAATTTTTCTTTTGGAAAAAATCGATCCATATCGTCATAAGCAACACATAGTTTTTGAACCTTACTTGCTAATAGTTTATTGGTAATTCCTGGATAAGAATTTTGTTCTTGAACTAAAGCTGGAACTCCTAATTTTGTTGCTGCTTTTAATAGTGGACCGCTTGCATAGCCTCCAACTCCAACAACAACATCAGGTTTAAAGTTTTTGACAATTTTTTTTGCTTTCCGCATACTTGCCAATAGCTTAAACGGAAATTTTAAGTTCTGTAGTGTGAGCCTTCTTTGTAATCCCATTATTGGTAACCCAATAATTTCGTAACCAGCTGCAGGTACTTTTTCCATTTCCATACGACCTAAAGCACCAACAAAAAGAATTTTGGTATCTGGATATTTTTCTTTTATCGCATTTGCAATAGCTATTGCTGGGAAAATATGACCTCCCGTTCCTCCTCCACTAACGATAACTTTAAACTGCGACATTTACTTTTTTCTGTTTTATAGTTGCATCTGATTTTCTACTTACGCTTAATATTATTCCGATAGCCAAGCAAGTAAACCAAATAGAGGTTCCTCCCATACTTACCAAAGGCAAAGGCTGACCTGTGACTGGAAATAAATTTACCGCTACTGCCATATTTATCATTGCCTGAAATACTAAACTAAATGACAATCCAACTGCGAGAAAAGTTCCAAATGTTTTCTCTGATTTTTGAGCAATTTTAATTCCCCGATAAAACAAAATGAGGTACAAAATGATAACTGAAAAACCTCCAGTTAAACCATATTCTTCAATTACAATGGCATAGATAAAATCTGAGTAAGGGTGTGGTAAAAAATTCCGTTGTGTACTTCCTCCAGGACCTTTTCCGATAATTCCCCCTGTGGCAATTGCAATTTTTGCTTGTTCTGCTTGATAATTCCCTTCGCTTTCTCCTTCTGAAAAAGATTCTATCCGACTTACCCAGGTATCTAATCTGGGTAATAAGTCTGGTTTTGCTTTGGCAATTAACAACATTAACATTAGTGAACCTAACCCAATTCCTATTAGTGATAAAATGTATTTTATGTTAACTCTTCCTATAAACATAATAATAAGACTGGTTGTAAATAACATTGCTGCTGTTGAAAAATTGGCTGGAAGTATTAATCCACATACCAATAGCACGGGAACCATAATAGGCAAAAAAGCAGATTTAAAATCCTTTATATTGTCTTGTTTTTTATAGAGAAGCCTTGCCAAATACATTATTAAAGCCAGTTTTGCTAAATCTGATGTTTGGAATGTTTGATTAATCACAGGAATGACTAACCATCTACTGGCATCATTAATATTAGAGCCAAATATTAATGTTACTGCAAGTAATGGAATGGATATAAATAAGGCTATTTGGGATATTCGGGAATAGTATTTATAATTTAAATTATGAGCTGCTAACATTAATCCAAACCCAACCACTAAAATAATGCTGTGCTTGATAAGGTAGTACATTGTATCACCTCCTTTGTATTTATATGCTAATGTTACAATTGAGCTATAAACCGCCAATACAGACAAAATGGCTAATAGAAAAACTACTAACCATACTATCCTGTCTCCTTTTATGTATTTCTCAACAAAACTCAAATTCTGTCTACTTTATCTATTCTTTTTGTTTACAAAATAACTTGTCATACCGAGCAAAGCCGAGGTATCTTTTAACTTTATAGCACAAATTTCAAAAGATTCCTCTGTTCCGCTATCGCTGCAATCGGAATGACATTTACTTTAAGTCACTATTACATCTATAATATCGCCAACGGTTTTCTCATCTTCTTTTGGAATACAAATCACTTCTTTACTTAAAGCTGTTCCTAAAATGGCAACTCTTACTGCTTCCTCAAAACTTCCAGCAGCTATTAACAGCACGCTTACTCCTTTTAATTGAGAGAGTGCTGTATCTACATTTTCACTAATAATAATAATTTGATCTACACATTCTCCAATAATATTTCCCCCCTTAGTTAAAAATTCATCCAAATGACTTTCATCGATAATAATAGCACACCTCTCTAATTGAGAACATCGTTCAATCACTTGATCAACTGTGGAATAATAAAATTGTTGGCCTGATATGTTAATCAACTCTTTCACTTATAACGCTTTTACTGCTCTTTTAAATTGATGCCCTCTATCTTCATAGTTATCAAATAAATCAAAACTTGCACAAGCTGGAGACAATAGCACTGTATCTCCTTTTTGACTTAATTGATAGGCCATATTCACTGCATCTTGAGCAGTTTGGGTATCAACGATATCTTCAATAATATCTTCAAAAGCTTCGTGGATTTTTTTGTTGTCTTTCCCTAAACAAACAATTGCTTTCACTTTATCAGCAACTAATTCAGCCAACATTTCATAGTCATTACCTTTATCTACTCCTCCAACTATCCAAACTACTGGGTGTTGATAATTTTCTAAGGCATACCAAGTTGAATTTACATTGGTTGCTTTTGAATCATTAACAAATGTAATTCCGTGAACTTTTCCAACTTCTTCTAACCGATGTTCAATGTTCTGAAAATCAGTTAAACTTTCTCGGATTATCTCTTTTTTAAGGTCAAGAACTCTTCCTGCAATTCCTGATGCCATTGAATTGTACAAGTTGTGCTTTCC
>JAJCYN010000386.1 GCA_029262915.1 Flavobacteriales bacterium | reverse complement strand
AAACAACATTGGCCACATGATCCTGCTGCAGTTGTTGGATCACTTCCAACGAAACCAGCATCAATATCAAAATTAAAAGGAACATCGCAAGTAACAGACGTTGTAGGTGGCCCTCCTGCAGGAGCAGACATTGAAAACAATCCACTGCTTATAAAAAGAACTGGTATTAATAAAATTTTGGGGTTCAAAAAAGCCTTGTTTTAGAAAATGTTAATCAGTATATTTTTATTCTACTCTTTAATAAACTTAATTTTTTCAGTCTCGTTGCTATTTCCTATCGTTAAGAAATACATCCCTGCAGTAAGTTCTTTAGTTGGAAGTTCTAATTCATTACTCCCTTCATTTACTATATAACTCTCAGTTAATACTTTTCTACCTGTTACATCGTAAATCACAATAGTAAAATCTCCTCCTCTATCAGCTTTAAAAAATAAATACCCAAGTCCAGTTATAGGGTTCGGGTAAACGTCAATCCCAGTAAAATTAGATTTAACATTTACTGCTACTAAATTTGAAACACTAGATTCACCGTCATAATCAGTTTGTTTTAAACGATAAAAAGAAGTCCCAGTAAATGGGTTTCTATCCTCTAAATAATAGTTCAACACCGTGTTAGAGTTTCCGTTACCATCAACAATAGCAACCACTTCATAAGTAACTCCATCTTTTGTTCTCTCTATGGTAAAAAAATCATTATTAATCTCAGTAGCAGTAATCCAATCCAAATCAACCGTATTACCATTATACTTAGCTGTAAAATTGATTAATTCAATTGGAAGAACACATCCTATATCAACTGTCAAAGAAAAATTTTCTATACAACCCAATGCATCCGTTACTTCAAGTGAAATTGTAAATGAACCAGTAGTTGCATAAGTATGACTTGGAGTAGCAGCGGTAGAAGTAAACCCATCACCAAAATTCCATGAATAAGTCATATTTGCCCCTATATAATTTGTTAAACGATCTATATTAACAGTCATACAAGTCGCATCTAAAGGTGCTGCAAATGTAGCATCTGGTCCCATACCAGCACCAGTACCAATAAAGTCAACGGCAAAACCACCACCACTTGAACTAAAGTTGTCTATTAATATCGTATAAGTTTCTCCCGCAGTAAGCGTGGGAGGAGAGGTAGAAAATTGTGCTACATCACCAGCATTACAAGATGGTCCGTTTGCACAACCTAAAAAATCTGTTACTGTACAAGGATCAGTTCCAGCATTTAACACTCCTGTATTACCTGGACAACCACTCCAATTACAAGCGATAGGTGCACCCATAGTAACAGCAGAAGTATAACAACCACTAGTAGTGTTCCATAAAGCCCAATCATAATCATCCGTATTAGTATTTGGATTAATCAAAAATTCAAAATCACCCGTTTCATCAACTGTAAATGTATACCATTTTGCTTGTCGTTCATCAGCCCCAAAACAAGAATTGTTACTAATTTCTTCTCCAACACCAATTCCTGTAAAAGCTCCCTGAGAAAATCCAGAATTGTCACACAATACTGCAGCTGTAGGACAATCAGTACCAGGAACTGGAGGTGGCGTAGAATTTAAATTACAGATACTAAAAGTACCATCTGCTCCTGTTGAATTTACTGTTACAAAATACGTTGTACCTATTTGTAAATTACTTGTAGTTGCAAGCATAGGAGAAGGTCCACATCCATCTCCATTCAAACTCAATGTTCCACACCCTCCACTTGTAGATTCTACAATTATGATTTCCACATTTCCTGTCATCGTTCCGTTAGTAACTGTAATATCTGCCTGAGTACCTGTAGCTACAAATGAAAACCAGACCTCATTAACATTATTGGATGCTTGGCAACCAACTGTTCCTACCCAATGATCACCAGCACCAGCCGTAGTAGCTCCAACACATCCTCCATTTGTTGGTATTGCCGTAGCTCCAGCACAAGCATCATTAGCAGGCTGTGCATAAGCTTCCTGAAAAAAGAAAATGCCAAATACCAAAACTATTATTTTATAGCTATTTCTCATTTCTTTTTATTTTTTTTCTTATTCTTACTCGTATAATTCTTGTATTTACTTTCAGATTCTATGATATAATTTTGCATATAATCATAATCTACCTTATCCACTATTTGTATTGACAAGGGAATAAAGGAAAGTGAGTTAATTCGTTCTTTTGATAAAATTCTAACCTGTGTATGTTCTGTTAACGATATGATCATCTCTCTTGTATCATGTCTATTTTCTTCAATAAAATGTAATAAATCCGTAGTAAATACATCTCCAGATTTTTTATTCTGAATTAACTGATAAGTACCTTCTTCAGCAGCTACCTGAGAAAAGCCTATACTAGCAATAAGCAACAAAGAAAAAGTTGTAATTATTTTTTTCATAATTTAACAATTTTGATTCATAGACGCATATTATTTAACATAGTTGCCTTAAATGTTGATTAATTATTAAAGTGGTTTAAACTCTAATGAAAAGAGAGCTTTGTAGGGTGATCACTTTAATCTAAGTATTGTAACTTATTAAAAGTTAAGCAAATATACGGAAATGTTATGAATATAACAACTAATAGCCTTAATTGTTAATAAATAATGAAACTACTGCATATAGAGGTATAATGTAAATGATAAAAACACCCCGTAGAAATTGTGTAATTTGTTTAATTTAAATAGGAAAATTTAAAATTAATTTTTAATAAACTTAATATTTGAAATCTCTTTGTCATCCCCTACTGTAAGAAAATACATCCCTTGTGGTAAATCATTTGTAGGCAAAATAAAATTATTATTTCCTTTGATTGAATTGTATTCTTGAACTGATACTTTTTTACCAGCAACATCATAAATAATTATTTCTGCAATACCATCAGTATTTGAATTGAATGTCAAATAACCTAGCCCTTCAACTGGGTTAGGAAAAACGTTTAAATCCCCAAAACTAGCTTCTATAGTTACTGCAACCAAACCAGAATACTCAAAACGACCATCGTAATCAGTTTGTTTTAAACGATAATAAGAAATTCCTTTATGTGGCTTATTATCTTCGGCATCATAACTATTTACCATAGTAGAATTTCCAGCCCCATCCACTATACCAATTACCTCAAAAGTTTCTCCATCTTTACTTCTTTCGATGGTAAAAAAATCATTATTTATTTCTGTTTCAGTTACCCAATTTAAATCTACAATATTATTTTTTACTTCAGCCGTAAAACTTGTTAAACTAACTGGTAATATCATAGAATTATTAACTTGAATATCAAAATTACAAGCGGTTCCAGCAAAACCGTCCAAAATAATTAAAAAACACTCTCCTGGGTTCGCTTCCCATGTGAAAAAATAATCTGATGTAGTACCTGGGTTTTCACAAACAGCTGATGTAGCAGTTCCAGCAGCAATAGTCGCACAAGTTTCTGATGCTCCATATACTGACATTTGCATACCTTGTGTTCCATTGCATGTTTGATTAAATACATGGACAAATGCAGAATCACCTGGAGGCCAAGCCGCAGGTGCACACCATTCAAACCACACAGTATTTTCGACAGATCCAGAT
>JAJCYN010000385.1 GCA_029262915.1 Flavobacteriales bacterium | reverse complement strand
TAGTGATTAAATATTTCATTTTTGAGATCGAACTCTATTAACCGGGACATAACAATAATTGTTTGTCTTTGAAAGAAAGTGAAGATTCCAGTAATTATAGCAACACCAAAAATAATACTTGCATAAAGAAGAATAATTTTTTCGATAGGCATATTTTCTATAAAGTCAGAAAAAAACGATTGTGTTAAAATTTCTTCTCCTTTAAGTTTTTCTGTAATAAGGTTTAATGCTTCACGAATTAATTGAGCTGGAAAAATTTTAAAGAAATTAGCCAAAATAATGAATAGGAAACCCAGTAACAAACGATATTTGTATTTGATTAAGTATTTATTTAGGTGTGTTAAGGATTTCATTATAAATTTTTCATCAAAAAGAGACGAGTGTTATTTTCTTAACCAAATTCTTAAGACAATTCGGTAAAAACATTAACTTTGCTTCCTTTTCAAAATTTTTGAAAACCAAAAGTAATTATCTTTAATAGCTTAAAAGATTAAAAAACGATAAAACTATTATAATGACAGATATATTGGAAGTTAAGGAGATTTCAAAAGATGAAAAAAATGTGTTGGCTCAGATGGTTAGTATGGATCACGAACAAGTATTGTTTTGTCAAGATAGAGCAACAGGGTTAAAAGCTATCATTGCAGTTCACAATACAGTGCTTGGGCCAGCTTTAGGCGGAACAAGAATGTGGAACTATACAAGTGAGATTGATGCATTAACTGATGTATTAAGACTATCAAGAGGGATGACTTATAAAAATTCAATTTCTGGACTAAACCTAGGAGGAGGAAAAGCTGTTATTATTGGAGATTCTCATACTCAAAAAAATGAGGCATTATTTAGAAGGTTTGGTCAGTTTGTAGATTCATTAAGTGGAAAGTATATTACTGCTGAAGATGTTGGTATTTCTCCTCAGGATATGGTTTGGGTAAACCAAGAAACCAACTATGTTGCCGGGTTACCAGGAAAAAGTGGAGATCCTTCTCCTGTAACTGCTTATGGTGTTTATGTTGGCATGAAAGCTTGTGCAAAAGCACAGTTTGGTAATGACTCGTTAGAAGGAGTAAAAGTGGCCGTACAAGGTGCTGGTCACGTAGGGCAATATTTAATAAAATATTTAAATGATGAGGGGGCTAAAATTTATGTGGCTGATATTCATGAACCTTCTTTAAAAGAAGTTTCTGAAAAATATGGAGCAACAGTTGTTGGTTTGGATGAGATTTATGATTTAGATGTTGATGTTTATGCCCCCTGTGCTTTAGGTGCAACAGTTAATGATGATACATTAAATAGATTAAAATGCTCAATTATTGCAGGAGCAGCGAATAATCAGCTAAAAAACGAAATAGTACACGGTAAGATAGTAATGGAAAAAGGAATTATTTATGCCCCTGATTTTATGATAAATGCTGGTGGTGTAATTAATTGTTTCGCAGAGGTAGATGGAAGAACGGCAGAATGGGCAATGGAACAAGCAGCACACATTTATGACACTACCACTGATATTATCAATGGTTCGAAAACAAATAATATCCCTACCTATGCAATTGCTAATAAAATGGCAGAGGACAGAATAAAAGAAGCAAAATAAATACAGGAAAGAGAGAGAATTATGTTAAGTAGAAGGTTTCTAAGAATAAAAGCATTTCAGGGATTATATTCTTATTTTCAATCAGAAGATAAGAATATGAAAAACTTAGAGAGTGAAACATTTCTTAGTTTAGAAAGAATGCATGATTTGTATTTGTTGCTGCTAACAATAGGAAGGGAGTTAACTCACTTATCAGAACTAAAAATAGAGGATGGAAGAAAGAAACGGCTTCCATCAGAAGAAGATCTTTCTCCAAATACCAAATTTATTGACAATAAAATTTTTAGTTTGTTAGTAGAAAATACAAGTTTAAATAAACAACTAAAAGATAAAAAGCTTTCTTGGAGTAACGATCGAGAATTGATGATTAAATTTAATGCTTTCTTAAGAGAGCATAATGTTTTTAAGCAACACATGTTAACCAAATCATCAACGTTTGAAGAAGACCAACAATTTGTTGTTGACCTTTATAAAAAGGTAATTCCTGAATTTGATTTATTGATTTCAGAACTACAAGATAAGAGTATCTTTTGGGGATATGATGAAATTGATTTTGTATTGAGTATGGTGATAAAATCCATTAAACGTTTTTCACCAACATCAACATCTTCAGAAAAAATCTTACCTCTATACAGAGATAAAATAGAAGATAAACAATTTGTGAAGGAACTACTCACTAAGGTCGTAGTAAATGATAAGGTAAATGGGACTTTAATTGCAGCTAAGACTAAAAATTGGGATGTTGACCGTATCGCTATGGTAGATATCTTATTAATGAAAATGGCATTGACAGAATTATTACACTTTAAATCTGTTCCAGTAAAAGTTACTCTTAATGAGTATATTGAACTTTCTAAATGGTATAGCACCCCAAAAAGTAAAGTATTTTTAAACGGAGTACTTGATAAGTTAGTAATTGAACTTAAAGAGAAGGGTGAAATGAAAAAAATAGGAAGAGGCTTATTAGAGAGTTAATCAGTCATTTCAATTAACTCACCACCAAATAATAGAGAAGTATTTATTCGATATTTTTTATGAGAACGAATACCGATTCCCACATATTTTAAATCTTTATGTAAAAGCGTTTTTCGGTGAATTAAGCTTTCTGTATCTTCATCAATTAAAAGATCAACAACAATAGATAAAGCATCTGGAAAACCATACTGATTACTTTCCTTTGTCTTTTTGTATTTCTTATTCAGTTTTTTCATTCGTTCGTCAAACCCTTTATGGTTGGCAGATCGATGTCCTTTTTTACCTGTTTTCCCCATCTCTTTAGCGTGTTTAATGGCTTCCTTAAAAAGATCTTCTTGTGGTTGGAGTGAAGGTAAAGTTTCTTGCTCTCTTAATGTTTTTACTAAAGAACGATAATATTTATTTTTAGGAATACGAACATCTTCACGGTAATCTTTTAAGTAAGTATCTACAAATAGAGCTCCGTTCATTCTTGCGAGGTTAATGTAAAAAATAACTTTCTTTTCTTGAAAAGAAACATCTTTTAACCTTCTGGCGGTATTGGCTTTTGCTAAATCTCTAGATGTCCATGAATTAAATGGAGTAATTTTTTGAGAAAAAACGCTGACGTTGATTACTAAAAATAGTAAAACTCCTATTGATTTAATTTGCCTTGCCAATTTATCTTAAAATAATTAGTCGGCAAAACTATTTAATTAATCGATAGCAATTCTTTTTTAAACTTTATTTTATTAAAAAATTAGGGAGAAACAATTTCCATTAACGTAGCACAAAGTATAGCTCCATAAGTTCCAAGTGCATAACCTAATACTGCTAGTAGAACTCCTACTGGTGCTAAACTAGGATGGAAGGCAGATGCAACTACAGGTGCGGATGCTGCTCCACCAACATTAGCTTTGCTGCCAACAGCCAAGAAGAAAAAAGGAGCCTTTATAATTTTTGCAACTAAAAATAATAGGGCAACGTGAAATGCCATCCATATTAACCCAATGATTACAAAATCCCAATATTTCACGAGCTCCGATAAATCTATTTTCATACCAATAATGGCGACTAGGATGTAGATAAACACACTTCCCATTCTAGAGGCACCAGCACCTTCTAATTTTCTCGCTCTAGTAAAAGATAAGACTAATCCAACAGTAGTTGAAATTACAATAATCCAAAAGAATTGGCTTACCAGAATGCTTGTCGAAAATAATGGACTATTTGTTGCCCAGCCTCCAAATAGCTCTGCCAGCAAATGAGCTAAACCAACACCCCCAAAAGCAACAGCAAATATTTTTTTTAAATCAGTTAAATCAGGGGTTCTTTCAACACTTTTAGAATATTTAATCATGTTCGTTTTTAGCGTTTCTATAGATGATGAATCAGCTTTTAACCACTTGTCAATTTTATCGGATTTTCCTGCTCCAAAAAGAATAAAAGCCATCCAAATATTGGCTACAACAACATCTACTGCCAACATTGCTCCGTATTTATCTACATTAAATTGATACAATTCTAACATCGCTGTTTGGTTGGCTCCTCCACC